>JBEKOS010000454.1:0-5406 GCA_049521535.1 Terriglobales bacterium
AGGTTTGTCATGGTTTCTACTTCCTTTCCGTTGCCTTCCGCGCTCTTATTTTGGCGAGATAATCAATTCCTTCATGTCGGCGTGACGCGAGCCGTTGAGGGTGTCCGCGCGGGGTCGCCCTAGCTGAGGGCCGAAATGTTCAAGCAGTTCGATATGGGCCAACAACTCGTCTTGCACCCCCTTGCGCAAGGCACGGTACTCGGGAATGAAATCATCGTGTAGATCAACGACCCATGTCCACCAAATCAATTATGCACTATAATAACTATGCTGTAAAGTGCATGTGGTACAAAGCTAGTAGAGATCTCTCGGCAGGATACGCGCGAATCGCAGCTTCAGGTCCACCCATAGCCAGGTGAGCGGATCGCGGAACAAGCGCACCTTTTTGCCTTCACGAAATGATCGCGAGCGGTAGTTCACAGGGACTTCGAGCGGCCGGCAGCCTTTCCGGATGAGCTTAATGACCAGTTCATGATCGAAATCGAAGCGGTTGCATTGGAACTCGAGGCCGAACAGGCAATCGCGGCGAAAGATTTTGAACATAGTGAACGGGTCCGTCATATTCTGGCGAAAAAGAACGTTGATCAGGCCAGTAAAGAACGCATGTCCCAGATTCATTCCTGCCGCCAGGAATTTCTGCTGAGTGAAATGCCGGATCTTCCAGTTGCCGCCATGCCGCGTACCGAGGACGAACAGCGAGCGATAAGAAAGAATTGGCGCCAACAAGGAGGCGTAGTCGTCGAGGTCGTATTCGAGGTCGGCATCCTGGATCAACACGATGTCGCCGGTCGCGTGCCGGAATCCCTCACGGATGGCGTGCCCCTTCCCCCGCGGCCGATCCTGGAGCACGAGCTTGATTTCCGGGCGGCCCTGATATTGTTTGGCCAAATCGCGCGTGCCGTCGGTCGAATTACTCTCGATCACGATGATCTCGCGATCGACTCCGGGGATCTCCTTTCTTAGCAGCGCATCCATGAGCACCGGGAAGGTCCGGTTTTCATTGAACGCGGCGACGATGATCGAACATTTGGGTCGCGGCAGGGGCTCGGCTCGTATGGCGGTGACGATTATGCCGGAGGCGGCGTGCTTGCGCACCAGAATCTGGTGAAAGCCGTGCCGCAGCAATAGCAACTGAATGGTGGTTTCGTCGAAGCACCAGATGTCTCCGGAGGGCTCGACCTGGCGCAAATCGACTCGCGGAACCGTAAGCAGCAGCGGAGAGCCGGGCCGCAGCGCCACATGCGTTTTTTCGAGCAACTCACCAGGCGCAGGCTGCCTCTGCAACAGGAACGGTATGATGGCGGCGTCATAGGCGCCGGGTGCCAGATTGCCAGATGCCGTTCCAAGGTCTAGCAGCGAGCCGCCGCGAAAGCCGCGGTGCTCGAGGGTGTTCATGTATCGCGGCGGGTAGCGCGGGACGACGGGTTGAGCAGGCGCCGCCTCCAAAGCGATAAGCCCGCAGCCCTGGCAGCGTGCCGCCGCGCGTCCCCCAACAATAGAGAGGCGGGCGAAACTCGACTCGTCGCAAACCGGGCAGTTCATGTGGGCCGCCGCGTCCCGGCCTTGCGAGCGATCGCCATCAAACCGCCGGCGGAGACCAGCAGGTGCCGATGCGCAATCCCTCCCGGGACGGCGCGGCGTAAGATGTTCAGCAGCGGGCTCAAGACTGGCACGCGGAACCGGCCAAAATGACGCGAGATGTAGTCGATGGTCAGCACCTTGCGGGTAGGTGAGACGCGTATTTCGTCGAAGCCGCACCGTTCGAACAGCAGCCGGATGGACGCAGCACTGAAATAATACAGGTGTTCGACTTTGTATTCCATCCACCGGCTGCGCAGGATACGGCGCGCCCAACTATCCAACGAGGGCGTGACCAGCAGGACGATGCCGCCCGGGACGAGCAGTTCGTGGATGCGCCGCAACCAACCTTCCGGATCGCGAACATGCTCGATGACATCCGCCGCCAGAACGGCGCTAAAGCGGTCCCGCGTCAGGGGGCACGTTTCCAGTGTACCGACCGAGACCGCGTCCGCCCCCAGGCAGCGGTTGGCGACCGCCGCGGCGTGCGCGGACAATTCGATGCCGGAGACGCGAAAGCCGCGGTTATGGGCTTCCAGAAGAACTTCGCCGTGACCACAGCCGATCTCAAGCAAGTCCGCGTTTTCCGGCTTGACCTGTTGGGCGAGTGCATCGATGTACAACGCTCCGGTGGCACTTTTCATCTTCGATCGCCGCTCGGCGGCTTCGTCGTTCCGCTCCCCCAGGAAGTAGCAGTCGCTATAGATGGCCGCCAGGACGGCATCGTCCGGCTGCGGGTCCAGAAACTCCAGCCGGCATCGTGGGCACGCGCGTAACGCATAGTTCGGAACCGCGGAGCGGCGCGGGAGTGGCCGCCCATCGCACAGAGGGCAGCAGGGCGGAGTATGTGGCCGACTGTACAAAGAACCCCAGATTGTACCAGCGTTCGGCGGCGCGGCAGGCGCCATTCGCGCAAGAGTGCGTACCCACGGCCTCCGCTCTTGGCAGCGGGACGCGGACTCCCGACGAAAGCGGATTCAGAGGTCTGTTAGAATCGCCGTTAAACAAAAATGAAGAGCCCTCTCCGGCGCCTCCCGTATATTTACTTTCTGTTTCTCCTGCCCTGTTTCCTCTACACCGTCTTCTATACGGCTCGCGCTTTGCGGCTCGATTATGTTGACATTCCCACATGGGATGCCTGGCGGTGCGTTCTCGACTTGGACCAATTGTGCCGGTTCGATTTGCGTCCTCTGTGGAGACAGCATAACGAGCATCGTGTGATTGGGGTACAGCTCCTATATTGGCTGGACTTCGGTCTGCTGCGCGGACATCAGTTCCTTCTCATTGGTTGCGAGATTGCTTGCCAGTTGGCGCAGTTAGTCGTGTTGTGGTGGTTGTTGAAGCAAACAGAAAACATTCCTTCACCTGTTCGGCTAGCTTTTGCCGCGGGTTGCGGGATTCTGATGACGACCGCGATTCACGTGCAAGCCATGGTAATCCCGTTCCTGGTGCAGTGGTATCTCACCCAAGCGCTTGTACTGTTCGCGCTTCTCTTTCTGTGGCGTGCGGCGCGGAAAAAGCGCCCAGCCAGCTTGCTGGCGGCAATCGCGGCGACAGTGGTTGTCACGTATACCGCAGGCAACGGCATGCTACTCTGGCCGGAATTAGTAGGCATGGCTATTTTGCTGCGCTTGCCCCGGAAACAAATTGCCACTCTGGTGATTGCCGCTGCGATTACGATCGGCGTGTACTTCTCGGGCTACATATTTGTTGGTCACGGTAGAGCTATTCTCCTGCTGAGTCATCCGTTCTACACCATAGGGTTCATGGCTATCTTTTTGGGCGCCCCTGCCAGCTACATCGGTAACTCATTTGGGGGCGCCATGGGATTGATGGGGATGATGCTCACGATGCTGGCGCTGGTAGTTTTGATCCGCAGGCGCAACTCTCCGGACGCGGTCTCGATGGTGGTGGTAGGTTTTTGCCTCTTCATCGTGTTTTCGGCGTTGCTGGTTGCATACGGTCGCATCAATCCCGCCGATCCGACGTTCCTCAAAGCCAGGGCCGTTCGCTACGCGATGATTTCACTCACATTCTGGGCCAGTCTGGTGGTTATGATCGGCTGGTTGTTAGCCCGCCTTCCGTGCAGGCGGCAGTACGTCTGGCATCTGGCCGCTGCGGCGATGACAGCGGTGCTTCTAGTCGCAGTGGTGGGCCAGCAGGAAGCTTCGGAGAGAGCGGGAGCGGCGCGACAGGCCAGGGCTGCGGAAGGTGCTATCGGCCTGGAGACTGCCGTACAGGATCTTGAGGCTCTGAGCGAGGTTTACCAGGATCCTCCTATTGTGTGGGCGCGGACGCCCGTATTGCGACGTAGACGCTTGTCTATTTTTGCCGCCGGGCGCCAGGACTGGATCGGCCATCATATAAGCGAGCTATTCCCAGTGGGCGCCGCTAACCTTTGTTCCGGATCGGGAAGATCGTCGGGTTAGGCGCGACACGGGTGGGCGGCTACCCCCGCCCGCCGGGTCGCACGCTAAGACGGCCTGGGGACCTGGACTGGGTGGGTTTTGCGCGAGCCGATCGTTCGTCCGGCAGCCTGCAGGCCTATGCCATTGTAGGTCGCGGGACAACCGCATGCCCTTTGGGTTCGCCGCAGCTTATACCAGTGAGGACTGGGGAAAAGCTGTCTCCGTTATGGCTCCCTGGCCGTCCTCCTTTGCAGTGCTCCAATGCGCAGATGAAACTGCGGCCTCACTGGATCGAAGTGACACCGATGACCGACGATCCCCAACTTCTTTTCGATATCGGTCCTGACCTTGGCGGCGTGCGGACGCTGATCATTCGGGCACGATTCCAGAAGGCCGATAGGATTGATGCCTTCTTTGGCAAACAAGTGGAGGGCAGGGGAGTGCATGGTATCGTCCCCGAAACCAACCAGTGGCTGGACGTCTACTTCAATATGAGTCACAATCGGTTTTGGGAACGCGAGCACGGCGAGAGTCTGCGCTTCGATCCGGTTTCCTCCGCTGGACCTGGAACCACGGCCGATATTGCCGGAATATGGGGTTCCACTCAGGCCGCCGATCGGGCCTGGCCCGATGTCCAGTTCTATCCGGTTCCGGAGGGAGAGGTGCCCGAACGCTGACAGGACCGATCCCACTCCGGAGTCCGGAACGCCGGCGGCCGCGTAGGTTATGACCGTCCGCGGCGCACTCGTCCGCGGCCGAAGCCTTAATCCGTCAATATCGAGACAGCAAAAACAATCTTGGTGGATGAGGCGTGGGCTGGTGCTAAACAATTCTGCAAAGGTGCACACCAAGGCGCCGAGCAGGGGACGCCAGAGTGCCGGAGGGTCAGAGGCGCGACCACGAACCCCGTTTTCGGCCAGTAGATTCTTCGCCATCATCATCTCGATGGCGTTCCATCCGATTCTCGGTATCAAGCCGCCCCAAACCCAGAAGAGCGCGCCGCCGGCCAGCAGCCAGGCGACCGGATGCAGGGCCAACAAACGGCCAAACCGCTTGCAGATTTGCTTTGTGGGACCGGGGTCAAGCGTGGGGGGTGCGGCGAGGCCGTCCACGGCTGCAAAGTGACGGAACTAGTACACTTTCCATTACCTTAGGCCCCCAAAAGCCACCTGTTAGCGATATACTTCAATCTTTGGATAAATTATGAAATTACGAAACGCTACGAGCTTGTCTGTGGCACTTCTCATTTCCCTGGCTACCGTATCGATTGCCGCGAATCGCGCGGGCACCGATCGGGTACCGGAAGAGGTAAAGGCGCAGGCGCTTATCAATTACAGCAAACTGCCTCTGAGTTTTGAAGAGAATCGCGGGCAGGCCGAAGCCCCCGTAAAGTACCTGTCGCAAGGAAACGATTACTCGA
>JBEKOS010000455.1:0-3978 GCA_049521535.1 Terriglobales bacterium
ATCTGGCGGGGTCACGAAAGACCAATAGATAAAAATCGGCCGGCCGATCACATTCTCTTGAGGAATAAAGCCCCAATAACGGCTGTCATAGCTTACGTCGCGATTATCGCCCATGGCGAAAAAACCATCTTCAGGCACTACCACTTCGCCATTTACCAGATGCGAGCCCATCGTCATTCGCCACTCCGGAGCTAGATTGACCGCTTCGCCGGGGGACACCTCCGGAAAATTATCCCGGTAGGGGTTGTAACTACCATTGTGAATCGCATACGGCTCCTTGAGCGCCTCGCCATTGCGATAAACCACCCCATCCGTCAGGTGGATCCGGTCTCCGGGCAAGCCAATGATCCGCTTGACCACGTACAACCCGGGTTCCGCGGGAGACAAGAAGACTATGATGTCGCCACGTTGAATTTGGCGGTACGGCACAAGAGGAGCGATCCAACTGGTGCGTGGCGCCTCCAGAACCCGGTCTACAAACACGTGATCTCCTATGAGGAGCGTGTTCTCCATCGAGCTCGAAGGAATCTCAAATGCCTGCAGGCAGAAAGTAATGATGAATAGCCCGACGACGAGAACTCCTGCCATGGACGCAATGAATTCACTCGTGGTCTCGCCTTTTTTCTCGACGTTTTGCTCTTCGCTTATTTTTTTTGTCAAAAGACTATCCTAAAAACCTTCAGCGGTGACCCGTTGGAACCAGCTAATCCCAGACCTACCGCACCACCTCCAAAGTCCTCCGCCAGCGCGTCAGATCGAAGAAATGCAGCACCACCCGGCCGATGAAGGCCGCCTTCTCGTTGAACCCAGTCTTCAGATACTGATCCGGCGGAGTCACGAATGACCAATAAATGAGAATCGGGCGCCCGATGATGTTTTCCCGTGGGACAAATCCCCAGTAGCGGCTGTCATAGCTAACGTCACGATTGTCACCCATGGCGAAATAGGCGTCTTTCGGCACCACTAGTTCACCATTGACGACGTGCGAACCAAGCTCCAATCGCCAGACCGGCGCCAGGCTTACGCCATACGTGGGCGAAACAGCGGGAAAATTGTCGCGGTACGGGCTATAACTTCCGTTACGAATAACGTATGGTTCGTTCAGCAGTTCGCCGTTGCGATCCACCACGCCATCCTTGAGATGGATCCGGTCGCCGGGAATGCCAATAATGCGCTTCACGACATGCAACCCCGGTTCCGCTGGTGACAAGAAAACAACGATATCACCATGCTGAATCTGCCGGTAAGGCACGATCGGGCGAATCCAGCCTGTCTGCGGCGCCTCCAGCGCGCGATCCACAAACACGTGGTCCCCGATTAGCATCGTCTTTTCCATGGATGGCGATGGAATCGCAAACGCTTGGAAACAAAAGGTAATCACGAACAAAAGCGCTATGAGCACTCCTGCGCTTGAGGCTATGAACTCACTCGTGGATTCGCGCTGCTTCTCCGGTTTGCCTGGTTTATTCGTTCTATAAGTCAAGCGTTTATCCTCAATGCTTTCAGCTCTCAGCACTCAGCTCTCAGTCATCAGCCCAATACCAGTATCGCCTGCGCCAGGGGCCAAGACCGCATGTCATTCTCGCTCCCTTGCGGTACGACCAAGAGTCGCGCCCTGATATATGCCGCGATTCGTGAGCGACCTTGCTGCCGGTTTGCTGAATGCTGACGGCTGAGAGCTGACCGCTACCGAATCAGCCGAAATGCCCGCTTCCAGCGTGCGGCATGGAGAAATTGGCTGATTGTATAGACGAACGATAAAAGTTTATCACCCGGGCTATGAGAATCGGAGTTGAACCGTTCGGGCGTACGCATCGACCAATAGATCAGCAGCGGCATGCCTATTATGTTCTGCCGCGGGACAAATCCCCAGTAACGGCTGTCAAGGCTCTGGTCACGATTGTCGCCCATCACAAAATAGTCGTCCGCTGGAACAGTCAATTCGCCGCCATGCACCAGGGAGCGCATTTGCAGCCACCAGCGCGCCTCCATATTGGGGCTGAGGAAGCTAAGTTGCGGAAAATCATCCCGGTAGGAGTCATGCCCCCCCTCCTTGTAGACCGTATAAGGTTCCTGTATCGGGGTACCGTCTATGAAAACCTGATGGGCCTTGATCCGCACGCGATCTCCCGGCAAGCCGATCACGCGCTTCACAAAATGTTGCTGCGGATGGACCGGATAGCGGAAAACAATGATGTCGCCTCTGCGGATCGGCGCATAGGGAAGCAGGTCGCGCCAGATGCCGCCATGGCCAAAATGGACCTTGTCCACCAGTAGGTAATCGCCGATCAACAGGGTGTCTTCCATGGACTCTGAAGGAATCTGAAATGCCTGGACGATAAAAGTGATGGCGAACACTGCAATCACTACGGTCACGACCAGGGATTGCACTGAGGCCATAAGCCCGGTCGCTGGCCGTTGAATGCCCGAACGCGCCTTAGTCCTGTTCCGTGCTGGCGCCTGCGATTGAACTGGAGCTTCTGCGGTTCGCGAGTAGAGTTCGGATGAGTCCATGGAAATCAACAGTGAAGGTATGGCGCCGTTTCCAAACGCCTTATCTGCTTGCACGAGTGAGACAAGGAATTCATGAAGCCGTGCGCTAATCCGAACTTCTATATCCGGAGAGGCGTGGACTTTCAAGGACTTGATTCACGGCTTCTTCGCCCGACTACGCTTAGTCCGAACCGGGGGACTCGTCGGCTCTCCAGGCGAGTGTTCTGCCGAGTTTGTCTCCTGCTCGGATGACTTTGGGCGCACCGTACGCGACCGGCGAGTTTCCACACCTTTCGGCGATTGTATCGACCAGAGGTACTCCAATGCCTGCTGGGCCGCAGCCTGTTCAGCTTTTTTCTTGGTGCCTCCGTCGCCGCGTCCCACAAATTCCATTGGCGCCGCATCTTTGGGCTCAATTGAGCCGGGGCTCTTCCCTTCGGCGGCAGGCGCAGGTGCCTCGAGGGATGTCGGAACGCAGATCCGTACCTCTATGGTAAATGTTTTGCTATGTTGTGGGCCTTCTTCTCTGACGAGCACATACACCGGCGGCGCAGCTCCGACGGAGTGCAATGCTTCCTGCAATGCGGACTTGTAGTCAGTGATTGGCAACCCCTGTACGACCTGCTTTTTCAGCCGCTTCAGTTCGGGATCAATAATTTTTCCCAAGATCACTTCCCGCACTTTTTCCAGTCCGGCATCGATGTACAGAGCGGCCAGCACAGCTTCCAAAGCATCCACTTGCAGGGTTGTTTTCTTCCTGCCGCCGCTCTTGTCCTCGCCGCGGCCCAGCCTCAAGTACCGTCCAATCCTGAGTTTCGTGGCAGGTCGAATCAGGTGCTTCTCGCTTACCAGATACGCACGTACTTTCGACAAGCGCCCTTCGCGAAACTCCGGGAAGCGTTCAAAAAGAGTCTGGCTGGTCACCAGTCCCAACACGGCATCTCCCAGGAATTCCATTTGTTCGTAGTCGGCCGCCCGGGGGCTGTCGCCTTCGGCATCCTGTGCATGGCTCTCCGCCTGCACTTCCCGCGCGTAGGAACTATGGCTTACCGCCTGCTCAAGCAGCTCACGGCGCTTGAATCGGTGGCCTAGAGCACGTTCCAGTTCTTTGAGGTCGGGGGGAATCATGAGAGTCGGAATCTATACGTACGTAGCGCTCAATAACTCTAGGCTTGGAACCACGCTAACGACGAGACCATCCTGCATGTTGTTGTTTATTACCGGTTGCTATTTCCCGCCAGTCAGTTTCTGCAGGCGTTCTTTTTCCTGGCTGACCATCTTGGCTTGCGGTGTGCCAGCAGTCGTCAGGGCCATCGCCTTGTCGGTAGCCGCCATCGCATCCGCATATCTCTTTTGCTGGTCGAGAGCAATGGCATATCGCAAATAGGTGATCGCGTCCGGATTGTCCCCCATGAAGTCGATGGCCTGCTTCAAATTTTTCTCAGCCTCTGCATAGTTGTCTATTGCCAAAAAAACCGTGCCAAT
>JBEKOS010000456.1:0-3968 GCA_049521535.1 Terriglobales bacterium
ATCAACGGACTTCTAGAGGTACTCCGCCCCTTTGGAGTGTTGGAAATGGTGCGGACGGGCATCGTGGCCATGCGTCGCGGCAGAAAGTCCTCAACCCCCAGCGCACCCTTGGAAGTGATGGATGAAGTCCCTGCCGAAGCGGACGATGACACGGGCATGTCCGTTTGAAACTGTATTCGGAGTCCGAACCATCATGATTTCTCGGGAACTCTTTCGCTCATTCCTTGACGTGGTATAAATAGTTGAACCGGCCAGGCGGGGCGGCATCGCCGTTCAGCGTGAATTCGTCGACGCTGTTCTCGTTCTGGATATTGTCAGCCCACTTGAACTCGAACTCGATCGGATCCTCCCCCAGCCCCAACGCCTTGCGCGGAATGGCAATCATCAACTCATTGCCACGCACCCTGTACTGCACCTCGGCGGTGATCTCCCAGTTCCAGCCGGTGCGGGTGCGCTCCAGAAACGTCGTGTGCGCGTCCTTTACGCGCAGATTCACGACATAGTCATAACCCTGCCATCCGGTCGCGTAGTCCCGGTCCACATCGATGAACAGCATCATCCAGTTCGGATCGGCGTGCGAAGTAATGCGATCCGCAGTTCTCGCGTAGAAATACACGTTCTGAGAATCGCGCGCAACCCTCATCAGGACAAGGTCGTTTCGGCCGGTGGTGTTTAGAAAGTGCGTCTCCGTGTTCCATCCCGGGTGGTCCCGTATATAAACGTCGCCCACCCGATCCCGGTATTCGGGAATAACGTCCTTCCATTGGTTGAACTCCCCAGCCACGTCGATGGTCTTCTCGGGACCAGCCACGGGTGGTTTTCGCGATCCCTTGTAGCGGCGGATATAATCCACCATCTGGTAATAGTAGTTGTCGTCGTGGCCGCCTTTCATGGGTTCAATGTCGCGGCTGTGTTCCTGGTCAAACTCGTCCACGAACATCACCGGAGCGGATGCTCCGGCGAACTCAGCGAACCGGCCGGCGATCCACTCGTTCCAGCCGGTGATGAACACAAACCGCGGGTCTTCTTCAATTGCGCGCTCCCACTGTTCGGCCACGTTGTAGCCGTGCAGTTCGGCGCCTGGAGAGGTGTCCCAGTTGCCATTATGATAGCTGCGGCCCAAAGAACGCGGATTGCTGAGCACCGCCAGCTTGCCGTCCACCGCGTTCTGCGCCACCCCCACGGACATCTGCTCCTTTTCGCCCTGCTGGTTCTTGAAAACGTGCTGCGGGTAGACCTCCAACCAACTCCACATGTTGGCCCCGGTCGGTCCTTTAAAGTAGGACGGCTCCGGCTTGCGAAACGTGAAGAAGGAGCGTAGTTCCGGATCCACTTTTTCGGGATCCGCCAGGATCAAGGGCTTGCCTTCCCACTGGAACCAGAGATCCTTGTACAACCCCTGGCTGTAAAGCTCCTTCCAAAGCTTCGCCACCGTGGATTGGGGATCCCCGAACGGCGTCAGAAACGCGACATAGGGCGTCTTGTTGCCGGCCTTGCGTTCCTCGGAGAAAGCCTTCATCAGTGCGAAGTATTGCTCGGGGTAGGTGGCTTTGTTGGAGTTGTCGAAGATCAGCGTATCAACGCCCGCGTCCGCCAGCATCTCCGCGTGTCTTCGCAGTACCCACTCGTCGTCGGAGAGATAATAGCCAAACAGTGGTTCGCCCCAATAATGCATGGTTCCTAGCGGTCCCCATAGCGGACTGGCCGGCTTCTGCATGGCATCCGGATCGATAGTCAAAATCTTAGAGTTGTCGAACGGCCCACCGCGCGCCTCCGGACCCAGCCAGAGGAAATAGAACATGCCCACGGTGCGGTCGGGGCGGGGGTCCTGATGATAGGAGACCTTACGCCCCAGCGCGTCGGTCGCGACCCAGGTATCACTGTAGTTGTCCCAGGTGGGCTGCTGCGCGGTTGCGGAAACGGCGCAGAATAGAAATGCCAAGATAACACGGGGATGCCTTCTCGACTGCCTATGCTTGTCGGACGCAGTGAAGTTGAAACGATGCCATCGGGCATTTCCGCCATCTATTTTGTCGAGCCAACTCCAGATGGGTCCGGCGCAAATCTGTTGAAATGTTTTTACAATGCGCACGATAAGAGTCCCTCCAAATGATGATGTCGACAACTGTGCCGCGGATCACAGCGCTCGCTGCCGAACGGATTCATAGCAGGGGACACCGGTTGATCCCCCGACTGCCTCAATGCCGAATGCCGCGCATGCGCATCCAATCTGCGCGGCCGCCACGGTGTCATTGCCGCAGGAGAGCGCCGCGATAAATCCCGCGTCCCAACAATCGCCCGCTCCTGTGGTATCCACCACGTTAGCGGGATAAGCAGGAACTTGCGTGCGGACTTCACCGTGCGCAACAAAACAACCCTTCGCGCCCATCTTAATCGCCACCGCCCCGACGCCTAATCCGATAAGCCGGTCGGCAAGCTCCATGGCGCTGGAATTAGGGTAGATGACTTGTAGGTCGTCAAAGCTCGGTATGACGTAATCACAGTGGGGGAGCATGGCTTCCAGCGACTCACGCTTGGGCCCGTAACCAAACGCTTCATCAAGAAAGGTCACCACCCCTCGCCGCCGCGCCTCAAGCAGCAGGCCGGCCGCGGCGTTTCCATCGAGTCTCGGTAAAACCCATAAATCTTGATAGAGCAGAAAATCACACGCCAGGGTGCGTTCCAGATCGATGTCGGCGAGATTGAACGTCACATTCGATCCGGGCGTATGAATGAAGGTTCGATCTCCATCGCCGTGAATTCCTACAAAAGTGAATGGGGTTGAATCCTTTGCGGAAACACAGACGCCTGCAATGTTGACACCAACTTGCTCAAGTTCGTGGCGGATAAACGCGCCGTTGGGATCATCGCCCACCTTAGAGAATGCGGTTACTTGCAGTCCCATCCGCGCCAGAGCGGATGGGGTGTTGGCCGCTCCGCCTCCAGGCGCCATGCGAATCCAATCCGTGGTGATCTGCGGTTGCACTTTGGGAACCGGATATTGCTTGATGGGACCACTCAACAAGTCAACCACCAAGGCTCCGACACAATGAATGTTAGGCATGGTTTTTGATATTCTTCGGCATTCTTCACCGCAGAGACGCGGAGGCGCTGAGAACTGAACTTATTATGCTTCTCGTGGACCCAAATGTGACTCCAGATAGCCTCCCTGATAACGAGCTAACTCACTAATTGACCATACAGAGCCTCGAATGTTCTGAGGTGCCTGACACGAATGCATTTATTTTCGCGGTTATTATATGCCTTTTCTCTGCGCCTCCGCGCCTCTGCGGTGAAATGGTTCTTTTATTGCGCCCCCGCCGCCGGCCGCATTCCGAGCAGTTCCTGGGGTGTTTCATAGAGAATGGCCTGCGCCACTCGCACAGCCTCCTCCCGCGTATACTGGCCCATCGCCACCTTATCGGCGAGCACGGCGGCCAATTGACTTAACACGATCTTCGATTTCCCATAAGTCCATTCCAGGCAATAGGCATCGGAGAAAAAGCCCACTTGCTTGTTCAACGGAAGCATGTCGAGCCTTTCCTCCATAACCTGACGCATCACCGATGGGAAGAAATTCAGCCACCAGTAGCCGCTCAACGAAAAGTTGGGCAGTTCACGGCACAGTGTGCACAGCGCCTGGTTGGCGTGGCGGCTGGCCAGGAAGGTCTGGAAACGGATCTTGGGGTGGCGACTGATCATCTCGCCCAATTGTTTGATGGTCTGCTGAGAGAGGCGGCTGGCCGTTTCGAACGGCAAGGGCTCAGCACCCAGGCTGAACTGAAAGACGATTTTGGCGTCACGCGCGTCCAACGCATTGAGATAAGCCTCATTGATGTAGGAAGCGTAGATATCGCGCTCCTTGGGACCCGCACGCTCCCGCCGCAGCAGCGCCGCGGACATCTCGTCTTTGCTGACGACACGCAAGTCGATGTCCGTCGAGATGTGCGTCGCGCTGGACAGAATCT
>JBEKOS010000457.1:0-3952 GCA_049521535.1 Terriglobales bacterium
AGATAGGCCGCGCGCGCCTGCTCGTAAACATCCTGAGCCTTTCGCTGGCTGACGGCCGACATACCAATCAGCCCACTATGCTGTAGCGCCAAGTCAAGGGCTTTGGAAAAGGGAACCGGTTCAGCCAGGCAAGGCAGGCTGAAGACCAACAACGCAGTCATCGCTAGCGATCGCAGAGCCTCTCTCAAGTGCGAAACTTTCATCAGTCCGCTTCCTTTCGCTGGCCGAGGCGAATGCCGCATGAGATTACGAAGGCCGCCCACCACGGATGCGTGGGTTGCGATGGTCTCGACAACGGCCCGGAAATCATGCGCCGAGACGGCGAAGAGCGTCTTGCGCCGGGTGATAGCCGCTTGCAATCACAAGCGAGAAGCGGTATTCGCCAATGGCTCCCTGGCGGTCGCCCAGTCGTTCCAGTACTTTCCCGAGCAGGTAGTGTGCGCGGAAAGCGTTGGCATGCTCATCGAACGTATCGCCCCGCAAATAGAGCCGGAGCGCTTCGGCGGCTTGCGGCAGCATACGACCGACGTTGCCAAGCAGTTCCCCGGTGTCAAACTCATCTTCGGAAGTTTTCTTCGGCGAACTCAAGGCATGTCGAACCGCATCGTCAAACTCGTTCCATCGAGTGCCGTCGCGGTAGAAGCGAGCCATCTCCAGCCATGGGCCTGCCGCTCCTTCGCTTCTCTGGATCGCAATTTTGTACTGGCGCTCGGCTTCAGGCAAGTCCTTCCTGCTGATGGCGGCCATGGCACGGATCAGGCTTGCTCCCACCGCGTCCCGGCTTTGGGTGCGATTTGCCAGCCGTTGTGCTTTATACTCGCCGCCACCGACTATTATTGGAGCCTGCACGTAAAAGTCAGCCAGATCGCGGCGAGCGCTCCAATCGTTGGGGTCGAGGGCGTTTGCGCGCTCGAATTCCTTTACAACCTTGCGAGCAAGCGTGAAAGCCGTCACGAGCGCCACAGTCTCGGCCTTCCGACCATAAGCGCGGCCGAGCCAGAGATGATAAGAGCCCACATCAGGATTGAGTTGCACCGCGCGCTCGCCATTGGCGATGGCATTGTCCCAGTCATCGAGCAGGAAATAAACGCGGCAGAGCAGGGAATAGGCCTCAGCATCCTTTGGGTTGGAATTCAACCGCTGTTTCAGCCGCTGAATTTCCTCATCAGTTCGGCCGGCCGCCGGCACTTCCGCGGGCGAGGCGACCGGCAGAAATGTGCTGAGCATGACAAATACACAGGCGGCACAAACGAACTTGCGAAACAGCTTCATAGTCAACTCGAAACTATCAGACAAACGCACTAAGCATGATCTACCCGGCGTCTGCACCAACACG
The DNA here is from genome assembly GCA_049521535.1 of Terriglobales bacterium. GTDB lineage: Bacteria > Acidobacteriota > Terriglobia > Terriglobales > Acidobacteriaceae > CAZUCM01. The sequence goes on from JBEKOS010000457.1 coordinate 1,337, forward strand.
CGAGACTGCAGCGCGCGCTGGGGCTCCATTATGGATTATCGACGACCTTAATGGCGGCGCCATCGGACAAAGGCGAGGGACTCAGCGAGGCCAACGCCACAGTATCATTTTCGGAAAGCCCTTTGGTAATTTCAATGTGCGTGAGATTGGCAACCCCGGTCTGTACCGGACGGCCAACCAGGCGTCCATCCTCGACGACATAGACAATGCTGCGGTTGTCTTCCTGGTGCAACGCCTCGCGCGGCAGGGTCAGGGCATTTGTCGTGTCGGCGGTCACGACAATGGCAGTGACGTTCACGTTCGGAAGCAGCTTCTTGTCTTGGTTGTCAACCGCGCAAAGCACCTCGCCGATCATGCGGCTGCCGCGGTTAACGATGTTGGTCGGCAGCGCGGAGACCTTGCCGCTCCAAAGGCGGCCAGGCATTCCGTCCCAGGAGATTCTGACCGTCTGATCCATTCGCAGGCGGCCTATGTCTGGCTCATCGATGAAGGCTCGGACCTGCATCTGTGTGAGATCCGCCACTTCTACAAGCAAATCACCGGTATTGACGAATGCTCCCTGGCGAACCGGAAGGGAATAAACAGTGCCGGCGAACGGGGCTTGTACATTAGATCTGGCAATGAGATCTTGCGCGGCCTTGACCGCCGCTTCGGCATTGGCCAGGTCAGCCTGGACTTTTTCCTGGTCGAAGGGGGAAAAACGCCGTGTGCCTTTCTGTTGCAAGAACTCCAAATCCGCTTCGGCTCGGCTCAAGCGGTCGTGAGCCGCGGTCACCTCCTGCTGGGAGGCTGCGCCCTCTTGCTGCAGCCGGGTGAGAGCTTGCAAGTTCCGGCCGGCCGTGTCGTATTCGCCTTTTGCTTTGGTCAAGCTGGCCTGCCGATTGAGCAGCTCTTCCTGCGAACCGCCCGCCTGCAAAGCTGCATTGCTCGCCTGGGCCGCCTTGAGCTGGGCCGTTGCCTGGGCAAGTTCGGCGCGCGCACTCGCATCGTCAAGTTGCAGCAGCAACTGGCCCGGCTTGGCGTAAGCTCCCTCTTGGACGAAGATGCGCTTAACCGTGGTAGAGGCGGGAGAGTGAGCCTCGAAGTTTTGGCGAGGCTCCACTTTGCCGTTGGTGGTGATCGTGCTGAGAATATCCTGCCGCTGCGGCCGGATGATCTGAACACGAATTTTCCGCGGACGCACCAACAGGATAGTGCTCGTGGCGAACACTATGAAGACAATTCCAGCCAGAATTGCCCAATTCCGGCGTGCATTTCGCGCTGCTGTACCGTTGTTTCCGTTAGCCATTCAAAAATAACGAGGAAAGCTCAATTATAGATTAATTAATGTGCCTCGTAACACCGTCAAAGTAGGGCGTGGGAGTACACATTGGTAAGGGTACGCAAATTGCGGCATTTTCGGGAGTACCCAAAAAGAGTACCAAGAAAGAGAACACCGGAATCCCTGCTGAGTTTCGCATGAGCCTGTCGGCACCCAATAAGTGTTATAGGCCCGAGTCCGGCCACCACACCGCAAATCTTCATCTAAGTTTACGCGAGTCGTTACTCAATCACGCGAAGGCAATGTTCCAAGGGGAACCTGCGATGAGTCTCAAGAACGGCAAACGAGCTTTGGCGAACACGTTTCACGACGTCAGCCGCAATCACCTGGGGGTTTTTGCCGCCGGACTCGCTTACTACTGCGTGCTGGGCCTGTTTCCCGGTCTTATCTTGCTTGCCGCCGCACTGGCGTGGCTGCCGATCCCGGGCCTGTTCAATCAAACCCTGGATCTGGTATCGAGGGTAGTGCCGAGCGAAGGCATGCAGTTAGTGCGCCACGTTACCGCTTCCGTGATTTCGCCGTATGGCGGCACGCTGTTCTCCTTCGGGCTCGTCGGAGTGCTCTGGAGCGTGAGCACCGGCTTTGCGGCCCTGATCGAGGCTCTCGACGTTGCTTACGACGTTCCCGAGACCCGACCGTTCTGGAAGACCCGCGGCTTGGCGCTGCTGATGGCGCTGGGAGTTGGGGTGTTGTTTCTGGTGGCGCTCTCGGTTCAAATCGTGGGGCCGGATTTCGGACGCTGGCTGGCTCACCGCTTTGGCCTGGGGCCGATGCTGCGAATCGTATGGCCCTACCTTCGCTGGGGGGTGACGGTGGCATTCACCGGGGCAGCAATCATGGCGATCTACAAAGTGGCGCCGAACATTCGCCAGCGAATTATGCAAATCCTGCCTGGAACCCTCGTCGCTACTGGCTTCTGGATTTTGCTTTCGTTCGGACTGGGCATCTACTTTCGCAGCTTCGCCCATTTCAATAAGACGTATGGCGCGTTGGGCGCGGTAGTGGCGTTGATGACGTGGGTGTATTACACCGGTTTCGTGATTCTGTTGGGGGCGGAACTGAACTCCGCACTCATTCAGCTATCGGGCGATGGCCGCCTCGAGTTGAAGCAGCCGCCACCCGCCACGGTGAAGCCGCAGCCCACCACCACCGAGTCCGAGCCTGGCGTGGCCGCGTAACCGCCCGCGCGAGCCGCGCAACCGCTTTCTGCCCCAACCCGCGTAACTGCGGGCGTGCGTGCTCCGGTACAATGCGAACATGCCCAAAGCGAAAGGCGCAAAGTCAGGTTACACATC
>JBEKOS010000458.1:0-3927 GCA_049521535.1 Terriglobales bacterium
AGTCAAGAAAATTCGGGATCGAAGCCGTGCAACATTCGCTGCGGCGTGTTGGGAATGCCCGGACCGGGGCAGGCGATGAAGAAGGCCTCGCCCTAAAGGGTCTTCAGGAAAGCTTGCGCCTGTTGCAACTGAGGAAATAGGTTCTCCTCGGCCTGAAATTCGGGGGGGTGGACACAGCGCCGGCCATTCCGCACTTTTACCGGGTGCCGCAAGTGCAACATCTCATGGTAAACAATGTATTCCACGGCAAAGTGCGGCACCCGCGGGGAATCGAAAACTCGGCTGATCACAATCGCATTATGCGCAGGATCATAGTGGCCAAGGCTGGCGTGGGCGTGATCGCGGCTCCAGGTCATCTGCGGTCGCGCCATAAGCCCGTGAAAGTGCTGCTGGTTAAGACGGTCAAAGATTGCATCCAGATCATAGACTTTGCCGCGCGCACTGCCAATAAGCTTGCGCCCACGTAAAGAACGCATTTGCTCCGCGCGGCCCAGCAACCCACGGCCGGAGACGTAGCGGCGATAGCGTGCGGAGTGTTGCCGGTCGATCGGCTTGTGATAAAGCTTGGCGAGTAAGATATGCGTGATGGCGCGCAACACACTCTCGGGCGCCGATTGCAGCAGGTCGCTCAGTCGAGCGCGAACGCAGCCCTCCCGCAATCGAATCGTACTGTTCACGTTGGCAAAAGGCCGGAACTCAAGATGAAATTCGGGCATGGGTGCACGAGGGCGCAGCGCCCGGTATTCCTGCTCGAAGATGTCAGTAAGATTGGCCATCGCTATGGGCTCCCGGCTTTTGGAGGTTGGAATAGACAGCAGCCAAAAATTGTTTGCGCCTTGCGTAGTTCGTTGACTTCAAAGCGCCGATTCGACCGACCAGCCGAAGGCCGAGAGCCAACAGCAAAAGCCAACAGCAAAGAGCCGTCCGCTACTTCTTTTTCTCGTTCTTGAACACTTCCTCCTGCTCCTGGCGCAGTTTCTGGGCATTCGCCAGGCTGTCATCCACGGACTCGAGGGCGTTGCGCAGCAGGAAAGCGTATTGTTTTCCTTCCGGCGTGTCGCTTTTCTTCTGGATGCCGTGCAGGCTGGTCTGCAAGTTACGATCCAGTGAGATCACATCCTTAAGAGGCTTGCGGAGGTCCTCACGTCCACGAGCGTAGGTGTCGAGGTTGTCGTCCATTTCCTGCACCAGCGAATCGATGTCCTGAAGCAACTCGCGTATTTGCGAGATGCGGTCCGCCTGATAGCGAGGATCATCGAATAGCCGGTCAAGTTTGTCGGAACGCGCCTTAAGGTATTTCACATATAGAGGAATGCGTTTTTCGGGTTGCTGGGCGACCTCTCGAAGCTCGTCAATCTCAGCATCGGTAAGTGGTTCGCGCGACTTCTGCGCAAAGGCCATGCACTGGCAAAAGAGCAGCAGTGCGCAGGCTGGCAGCAGCACTTTGTAATCTGCGATTGGCGCTTTGTGATTGAAAGGCAAATACACTTTACGCTCCGTCTCCTAAACTGCAAACCACCAATTACCAGTTGCAAATACTACGGCTTTCTTCCAAACATGGCCCCGAGCAGGTCGCTGCGAACATTTTCCAGGCGGTTGATGACCGTTTGGACAGGAGCACGGTCATCGGAGGCAAGACTTCGATGAAGTGCCTCCAGGCTCTTGATCAAATCGCGCACGCGAATCTCAGCCTGTTTCAGATATTTCTGCGAATGAATGGCGGCCGCCGCCGCCTGTTCGCAATAGGAGGCTACATCTGACACCGCTGCGCGTCCCTCCTCGGGCTTATCCTGTTCGTACGCGTCACGCGCTGCGTGCAGTTGCCGCTCGGCGACTTCAAGAAAGAGCTTGGGCTGGTCGCCAATCCTGGCCGCCGCCGCGCGCTGCTTGAGTACATCCAGGGTCTCGGGAGGCGAGCTTGCAGCGGTCACAGTGACGACTGCAATCAGATAAGCGGCGATGAGCAGACTCCGCATAAGGGCCTAAGCCGCATAGTACAGCAGATCAATGCCGTTCAGAGTCACACATGCGTAAACCGACAGAGTTCACTTCGGCGGGTCGATCGCTATCAGCCGGTGCGTCGCCTGCCACTCCTGATCAGGGTAATGGCTCCCGCTCTGAGCGACCATTTGCAGAAACTGCCGGTAGCCGGCCGCAGCGCGCTTGTAATCTCGCAAATTATCAAGGGTTGTGGCGCGGAGGAAAACCGTGCCGGCGTTCTCCGGCAGAAGCTGGCTACGTGCGTCCAACGCGTGCAGCGCGAGTTCGTAATTCTTATTGGCAGACGCTGCCGCGGCCAGGTCTCCATAGGCATCGCCAAGGCGCGGGTTTAGCGTAACCGCCTTAGACAACTCTGCCTGTGCAGGCACAGTCTTGTGGTCGTGTAGATAAGCCAGGCCGAGTCCAGCGTGCGCTTCTGCGTCGTTGGCGTCAACGGCTATGAGCTGACCGTAAACGGCTTCCGCCTGCTGATATTTTCCGGATACATTGTAGAGCAAGGCCAACTCGCGCATTGCCGGCTCGTTTCCGCCCTGAGGGCTGAGCTTTAATCCTTGCTCGTAGGCATCAGCGGCTTCAGGCAGCTTGTGCTCGGCAGTCAGCACCCGTCCAAGCTGAATCCATGCATCTGCCAGTCTTTGGTCGCTGGCTGCAAGCGTGATGAACCTGCGCAGCGCCGCGTCGGCATCGGGTAATCGGCGCTCTTTCTGATAGAGGTTTGCCAATCCTAGCTGGGCGTCGGCCGATTTAGGATCGAGTTCTGCCGCCTCCTGAAATTGCTTCTCCGCTTCGCTCAGCTTGCTTTCCTTTTCCAGGAGCGCGCCCATTGCCAAGTGCGGCTCCGGATTTGCCGAGTCGAGCTTTGCGGCTTCGCCGTAAGCAACAAGCGCTTCCAGAGCGTTACTTGCCTCAATCACCTGCCCGAGTGCAAGCCAGGCGCCGGAAAGTGCCACCTTTGCCTGCGATGCGGGCTGCAATTGGGTGGCCGCTCGCAGGTATTTCTCCGCTTCGGGATCTTTGCGATATGCCAACAGCAGCCCGAGTTTAAGGTTGGATTCGAATATTTTGGGGTTAGCGGTCACAGACCTGCGGTATGCATCCACCGCCTCGGTCTGGCGCGAGGTCGCGGTATACAGGAATCCAAGGTCATACCAGGCGCGAAAATCCTGAGGATTCTCCGCAACCGCCTTCTTCAGCAACGGCTCGGCTGCATCGTATTGCTTCTGCTCGAGTGCACTCTCGGCGCTTGATATCACCGACTCGTTGGAGGTAGGAGGATTTTGTGCGGGCGCTGATGCCGAGAATATCCAACACAAACATACGGCGGCAATTGACATTCGCAGAACTGGCGCCGCTGTCTTCCGGTCATTCACAGTAAGTCCATAGTCCGTGGTACGCCAACCATATCTGACCGCGGAGGTGTGTGAGCTGCGGGTGGGGAAGGCGCGGAATTCTCTTCCTTGGCGACTCGATCTGCTTGAAGGATCTCGGCGAGGAATTTGCCCGTGTAAGAACGGCGATCCTGGGCAACGGCCTCAGGAGTGCCGACAGCAACCACTTCTCCGCCGCGCTCGCCACCTTCAGGGCCCAGGTCGATAATCCAATCGGCGGCTTTGACGACGTCCAGATTATGCTCAATTACGACGATTGAGCCGCCAGCGGCGATCAACCTCTGGAATGCCGCCAGTAATTTGCTCACGTCGTCAAAATGAAGTCCCGTCGTGGGCTCATCGAAAATGTACAGCGGCGACCCCGGCTGGCGGCTGCCGGCAGCATTGGGTCCCGGCTGGCGGGCACTCGGCGTTGAAGCGCGTGAGCCCAGGGACGAGAGCCTCGCGGCCAGCTTCATGCGCTGGGCCTCACCGCCCGAAAGCGTGGTCGCCGATTGTCCGAGCCGCAAATAGCCGAGTCCCACCTCGTCCAGCACTC
>JBEKOS010000459.1:0-3915 GCA_049521535.1 Terriglobales bacterium
AGGGTGACAGAATGCCGGGCCGAGCAGCGTGTTATCCACCATTACCAGCGGCCTTGCCGTGCCATTCGCTCCATGGTTTGCGGCGCAGTCACAGGCTTGGCGGATATCCGTCATGATCAGCGTCGGATTGGCCGGGGTCTCTATCAGCACCATCTTCAGATTCCGCGCATTCCTTATGCTCTCCTCGAGCAGCGTGCCTTGACCGGCGGGAACACCCACGCCCTTGATTCCATAAAGGCTGAGGAAATCCTCGATCAGGTGCTGGGTGCCGCCATAGATGGGAACCGTATAAACGACCGAATCATTAGGGCGCAGGTAGGCGAGCATGGCGGTCATGATCGCCGCCATGCCGGAGTTGAATATTAGAGCGGCAGACGCCCCGGCTTCGAGAGGCACAATCTGATCCTCAAGAATCTCGGCATTGGGATGATTGAAGCGCGAATAGACCAGGTCAACCTGCTCTCCCGCCTCGGCGCGTCCCCGGCCACCCATGATGTCGAAGGCACGTTCGGCAGCCTCTGGGCTGGAAAAGACGAAAGTAGAAGTACGAAAAACTGCCGGCCGCGCCGAACCAACGGAAAGGCTGGGGTCGAAACCGCGGGTGAGTACCTGGGTCTTCGGTCGTAACAACTTATCGTGGGTCATCATTGTCCAGTCTACTGGCTTACTAGTACAAATTTAGGACTCGAACTGGCGGTTGCGGTATTGTATCCCGCATAGCTGAGGATTCCGCCGCCATAGATAGGGTACACGCCAATAGTACTATCTGCAGAATTTGCCACATACAGCACCAGATCGGAGGGCGCGATAGCAATACTGGAAGGAGTGCATGCGCCGGTCGAAACGCTGCATCCCGTCGTATATGTCGGGGTTGAAAGGGCAGTCAGAACACCGCTCGTGCTGTTGAGGGTGAACCCAAAAATCTGATTGGTGTCACTGGTGATCGCATACACCCATTGGCCCAAGGGATCGACTGCCACACCAACCATGGTGCCCCCGTTGGAAGAATTGCTATTACCGCTAAACGTGCTCAGGCTTCCATCGGTGCTGCTGATCTGCAAGCCGTAGATACCGCTGGTGCCGGCGGTTACATACGCAAACGTCGAGTTAGGAGTCACTGCAATTTGATTGACTCCGGTGATCTGCGAAAACGGAGTTGTGCCCTGCGAACTCGCGGTCAGGCTGCCATCGGAGTTGATGTCAAAAACATAGATGGCATTGCTGCTTACCACATAAAGGTAACTGCCTGAAGAATCGACGACTGCACTGGTCGGAGTGGCGCCGACCGGCATGGGCGTTTGCGAGGGCGCAGTCAGCACACCGGTGCTGGAATTGATCGAGTAAAACGCAACATAGGCACCCGCTGCCAGTGAGGATGTCGATATTGTGTTCGCGTACGTCACATAGAGGTAATCATTCTTGGATACCGCTATCGCCGTAGGGTTTTGCAGATTGGTAGAAACATAAGTGGCCGCAGGGCCGGTCGATCCGGAATTTCCAATGAGAGTTCCATTGCTCCGGTCGACTTGCCACAGATCAACTGACCCCGGACCGATACCGGTGCTGCCGGAGTTCGCCACGTACAAGAAATTGAAGCTGGGATCGATCGCCAGCCAGTTGGTGGTTTGGCCGCTCGAGGGGTAATACGTATAAAGGCCGTTGGGGTTATTGGCTGGACTCAACGTTACATTATTGGAACCTATCGTGTAAGTCATCACCGCGCCCGATATCGGGCTGACGGTAGCTTCGGCCAGATAGACAAAACGGGCAGCAACTCCAGTGCCGTTGTTCGAGCCGTTCGAGCCGCTTGAACCAAAAAAAGAACCGCACCGCGAGAACAACATCACCGCAGACAATGCCAACGCCAGTCCGAGTGGAAGACTTCTCAGTTGCTTAATCATCGATTTTGCCGGGCGCTCGCCAGAATTCTACAGGATAGCCCTATCGTTCAGACGCCTTCCAGTTGAAATTGTGAGTGCAGAGTTTATAAGTTTTTGTAAAGGAACGTTGGCGGTGGGGCGTCATTTGCAGACCACTCGAGCTAGGTCGGCAGTCCCAATTGCTCAGCTCGGCTTCACTTCCGGACCGGCAAAATTCGCGTCAATCGGGCGGCGGCCCTGAAAACCGTCCTCGACCGTGTGCCAGTAGCCGATACTGGATTCGCCCAGCTTCCAGCACAGCAGAATAAGTTGATCGTCCATCTGACACGGAAAATCAAGCAGGCCAATTTCAAGGTCCTTGATCTGCACTCCCATGGAATCAATCTCTGCAAGTGCGTCCTGCCGCCGCTGCGAAGCCTTTTCGATCCGCTTTTGCAACGCCAGCATCGACGAGACTCTCAACAACCCACCGCCGGAAAGAAACACATGCTGCCGCGCTTCCTGTAATTCGCGTTGGGCGTCCTGAAGTTGCTGGTTGGCGTCCAGGCCAGTCCGCAAGAGAGATTCGAGAACCGGCAGAAGCATGTTGGCTTCATTAAGCGAAAAAGTGCGCATCAAATAGACCTCCGTTTGCAGTTTACAGTTTTCAACCAACATCGACAGGATAACGAACTGACGACTGGCTACTGCACTTCCAACATTCGGTCTAAAGCTGCGCGCGCCCAGTGTTTCACCTCGGGCGGTACGGCAATGCGGTTCACCACATTCCCATCCACCAGGTTCTCGAGCGCCCAGCAAAGGTGCTGGGGCGATATTCTGAACATCGTGGTGCACAAGCAGCCGGATTCATCCAGCGTCATGACCCTCTTCCCAGCCGAGGCAAATTCCTTGCCCAAACGGTTTACCAGGTGTATCTCGGTTCCCACGGCAAACGTTGATCCCGCCGGGGCTTCCTTGATCATGGCAATGAGTTTCTCGGTGGACCCGATGCCGTCGGCTTTCTGGCACACCTCCCAGCGACATTCGGGATGCACGATTACGCGAATCCCGGGATAACGCGAACGAACTCTATCCACGTGCTCGGGCAGAAACCTCTGGTGTACCGAGCAGTGGCCCTTCCAGAGGACGATCCGTGCCTGCTGTAACTGTTGCAGGGAAAGCCCTCCCTGCGGGAGGAATGGGTCCCAAACTACCATCTGTTCCGACGGAATCCCGAGTGCGGCGCCGGTGTTGCGGGCCAGGTGCTGGTCGGGGAGGAAGAGCAGCCTCGAGTTGCGCTTAAATCCCCATTGCATGGCGCCGCGCGCATTCGACGAGGTGCACACCAGTCCACCGCGTTCGCCGCAGAACGCTTTTATCTCCGCGCTGGAATTGATATAGGTAATCGGCGTAATGCCGTCACCCCCCTCCGACGTCAGCCCCATTCCGGTCAACTGTTCCCAAGCTGCTTCCGCTTGGGAAATCTCCGCCATGTCAGCCATCGAGCAACCGGCATTCAGGTCGGGAAGGATGGTTACCTGACCGGGGCGGGCCAAAATATCGGCGCTTTCGGCCATGAAGTGCACGCCGCAGAAGACGATATAGCGCGCCTCGGCATTCGCCGCAAACTGCGAAAGCCGGTAGGAATCGCCGCGAAAATCCGCAAAGCGGATGACTTCATCGCGTTGGTAGTGATGGCCAAGAACGATTACGTCATCTCCCAAATACGCCTTGGCAGCGCTTATGCGCTCATCCAGAGAGCTGTCGGGAAGAATCAAGTAATTGTCCAGAGTACAAGCGGTAATCGCAGTTGCCACGTTCGTTCTCGCTTTCAGCTCCAGTCGTTAGTTCGGCTGGAACGGGGGTGTTGAAAGCATTCGCTCAGCTCCAGTAGGCCCACTGTTGAACTCCTTGAAAAAGCTCAACCCGGTCTACGGGGATGTTGAAGCCGGCAATTGTTTCGCCAACGTTACAGTATATCGGATGTCCGTGTCGTTAATTGGGTTCAAAGTCAGATTCCACTAAAGAATGCGCTCAGACCTTGGGCTGCACGTTT
>JBEKOS010000460.1:0-3914 GCA_049521535.1 Terriglobales bacterium
GATAACTGATGAATCTTCATGAGGACCGCCTGTCGATGACACGTTTTGCTTTGCCTTCGCTGCGCGCGAGAGAGTTCGCTTCAACCAGCGAAACCTGGACGCGAATTCCCAGCACATGATCGAGCGCGGCCTGAATTCTGTCTTGCAGTCCCTGCAACACGCCAATCTGATCGTTGAACATATGCGGCGTGACTTCGACCTGCACTTCCATCTGATCCAATCCCTGCTCGCGCGTCAGCACGATCTGATAATTCGGCAGCGTGCCTTCGATCTGCAAGAGCGCGGCTTCCACCTGCGATGGAAATACATTGACACCGCGAATAATCAGCATGTCGTCGCTGCGCCGGCCGATGCGGCCCATGCGGCGTAGCGTTCGCCCGCACTCGCAGCGGCCCGTAAGCAGCATGGTGATGTCGCGCGTGCGATAGCGGATCATGGGCATCGCATGCTTGCTCAAGGTGGTCAGCACCAGCTCGCCCTCGGTCCCGTCCGACAGCGGCTCGCCTGTCTCGGGATCGACAATCTCCGGATAGAAGTGATCCTCGAAGATGTGCAGGCCTTGATGGCGGCGGCATTCGCAGGCGACGCCCGGTCCAATAATCTCCGAGAGGCCGTAGATGTCGAAGGCTTCTATGCCGCTCCTGCTTTTGATGTGCCTGCGCATCGATTCGGTCCACGGCTCGGCGCCGAAGACTCCCGCGCGCAGCGGCAACTCCTTCAAGTCCACGCCGAGTTCCGCGGCGCGATCGATCAGGTGCAGAAAATACGTTGGCGTGCAGCAGATCGCCGTCACGCCAAAATCCTTCAACAGCATGATCTGCCTGTCGGCGTTGCCGCCTGAGGTGGGGACGACCGTCGCGCCCAGCGCTTCAGCGCCGTAGTGCGCGCCCAGACCGCCGGTGAAGAGGCCGTAGCCATAGGCATTTTGCAAAATGTCTCCGCGATGCAATCCGCAGCCGGCCATGCAGCGCACCATCACCGAGGTCCACACGTCTACATCGTCACTGGTGTAAGCGACGACGATGGGCTTGCCGGTGGTACCGCTGGAGACGTGCAGACGGACCACGTCCTTCATGGGGCTGGCAAAAAGTCCGAAAGGATAGGTGTCGCGCAGGTCGCTCTTCACGGTAAAGGGCAGTTTGGCGACGTCGTCGAGGGTGCGAATATCATCGGGCACAAGGCCGCGCTCATCCATGCGGGCGCGGAAGAGTTCGACATGATCCCAGGCGCGCGCCACCACGGCCTGCACGCGCCGCAACTGCAATGCGCGCAACTCGGGGAGCGGGGTGTAATCCGGCACGCTGGCGGGATGGCAGTCGGCAATGCTGGTTTCAAGAATAGATTTCATCTTCATAGATTTTGCCCGACGGAAAACGGCGAATGCCTTGTGGTTTTGAGTCTTGCGTACAGTGTACAGGATGAGCGGGACGGGAACCAGAGCGGCGCGCCGGCGGTGGGGCAAACGTGAGCCGGCACCAGACGGGGAGGGATTTGGCTCGGCTAACCCGTTCTTTCCGATTCGGTTGGGGGTTTATGGTAGAATGGTGGAAAGATATGGTGGAAGGGTGGAATTCTATGGCCTTGAATATCAAAAACAAAGAAACCAACCGCATGGTCCGGGAGTTGGCCGCGCTCAAGGGGATCAGTCTGGTTGTTGCAGTGACCGAGGCCGTTCGGGAGAAACTGGAAAGGGAGAACGCGGATCGTGAGGCTTTGGGCAAGACAAAAAAGAGCCGGTACGAGCTGCTGATGGAGTTTGCAAAGGAGTGTGGTCCACTCTTTAAGGACGGCCGGAGCGGTAATGATCTGATCAATGATTTATACGATGACGTAACGGGGTTGCCGAAATGATCGTTGACTCATCGGCATTGGTTGCGACCATCAAGGATGAGCCGGATGGGCCTCGAATGGCGCAAATCATGGACTCAGCAAAGGAGGTTCGCGTCTCCGCGGCTTCCTACCTTGAAACCTCCATTGTGATTGACGGATTGCGCAGCCCGGCGCAGAGCGCCCGCTGGGATGAGCTGATTGAAAAGATGGAGATGGTGATTGAGCCGGTCACTGAGGCGCAGGCGAAGATCGCCCGCCAGGCCTACCGCGACTTTGGCAAAGGCAGCGGCCACCCGGCGGGACTGAACTTCGGCGACTGCTTCACCTACGCGCTGGCCCGTGAGAAGCGCGAGCCGGTGCTGTGGAAGGGCGATGATTTCGGGCATACGGATTTGCGGGCGGCGGTGTAGCAACCGTAAGGTTCCTACGCCTGCCGGTCGAACTCCCGCGCTTGGGTTTCGCCCTTTGTTTGCCCGTGTGAATTGGTTATGCTGTTGATTTCAAAAGTGTTACCGGATTTGATTTTCACTCCTCAAGGCTGTTTTCGGGACAATAATAGTTGCACATTTTCGCTTTCTGTGGAGCTAATCCATGGTTTATGAATGGGTTGCGGATGCGACGGAGGCGAAAAGATGCTGTATTACGCAGGCTGTTGTCAGTGATCAGCCAACAGCCGGTCAGCCGCCGATTCAATCCCACTCGACTGAATGTTTCCATTGTGCGCCAACTGAGCCAAATGATCTGCAACGACAGTGGTCAGTGGTCAGCCGTTTGGCCTGAGGACAAGAACCCGGCACCTGGCTCATTGAGGTACGAAGTCTCCCACCCTTTCCGCAAAGAACGCGAAAAGGATGGGGCACCCGGCTTCCCATGGCTCATGGTGATCCTTCGGGTCAGATGGACGGGCCACCTGCCAGTAGTTGAATACTCTGCGCCGGCGGAGAGTAATTGAATTCAGACAGTGGAGGTGGGAACCATTCTTTCCCCGGCTCTCAGTTGATATGGGATTTCCTGGGTTTGTTGATCCATACCTCTTTGCCCTTCCTCATTCGTGTCTTCACGATGCGGTACTGATCAATGTTTTCCATGCAAGGTAGCCTCCGTTTTGAGCCGGGATTGGCATAGGAGACGGTAGAAGCTCCCAGCCGCTCGTGTGCGTCGTTCACCAACTCATCAAGCCTGTCATAAATGTGAGCACATACATCTAACAGTTCACGGCCATCCAGATCATCCATGCTCCACAACCGCGTAAAATTATGTCCATGGTCAGTTGTCGGACCTTGATTTATGTAATAGTGCGTACATTGAAATGGATCAACAGTGCCGATAGGAATGTTGTCTTCTTCCCATGGTGAGCTGCGCGGATTGCGAAAACATTCCATTTCTAACCAACTCGACAACTCGAGGCTTTTGCGATGAAATAAATTGGTTCGCGTGGAATCCAACCACTTCATGATGAGATCGTTTTTCATACGAGAAACCCAATCCACTTCATACCAATCGAAATCGGTAAAAGCTGCCTTTTCCGTCTGAAGCATTAAGGTCACGCTACGAGCCGCCTGAGCAAACGCTCCAAGTCGGTAGCGAAAGGGGTCTGGTTCGTGATACCACTGCGCCATCTCATGCCACCAATAATGAACTTCGGCGAGCCTGTCATGCGTCGCGGGAATCGGACACGAACTTCCCGTAGCTCCGAGTTTTTCGGACAGATTCCGTGGTCGGGGGTTCGGAATAACCTTTGGCGGCATCGGCATGCCGAAAGTATATGTCCTGACGGACGTTGTGGCCAGAATGAATTCTGGATTAACCCTAAATCGCCTTGTCTTGAACTGACCGATTTACGGTTCAAGCCCAGGAGTTGAACTTTGAAACTGCGTTGGGTTCGTGTCACCGGCGCTTTGAACCTTACTCAACTTTGGATCAGATCCTCTCAATCCTCCCTCGCATCCATTACCCTAGAGAGGTCGAGGAGACCCCATGACCATCATCCGCCAAGAAGATTTTGTTGCCAGCGTTGTTGCAGCGTTGCAGTACATCAGCTACTACCACCCGGTGGATTACATTACCAGCCTGGCCAAGGCTTA
>JBEKOS010000461.1:0-3882 GCA_049521535.1 Terriglobales bacterium
CACAGACTCTCACGGATCCTCACCGGCCAACACAGTACCTTCATTCGGCCCGTGGCGATCCGCGAAAAACCGTGGCCGAACTTTGTGTTACGGCGCGAAATACGCAGAAATATCCAGCACCAGTTGAGTCGTGCCGCTGGCGTATGCGTCAATCTTGCCGTTGGTCGTAGGCACAATCGCCATATTTGACGTGATTACCCCATCAAGCGCGTTCAGCGTAGAAACCCCAGCCGGTTGCGGCTCGCCATCCGGCCACAAGGTCAGATATCCGAGAGCGCCAGACGGTACTACCGTGGCATTGAATACATACGCCTGCGCCGTATGCGGAGGCGCGCAGACACTGCCGCTGACCTTGACCGTCAGCTCTCCGCTAAAGGCGCCTGTGGTATTGCGCGTATCCAGAACCCGGCAAGGCGCCACATCATAATAAGATAAGCCTCCCGCGTTCAGCGGCGCGAAATAGCCGTTTACATCAATCACCAGATTCGTGTTGTCGCTCGGATACACCGCGATATCGCCGCCGTTGCCGGCTTTTACAAGAGCCGCATTGGCAAGAATCGTTCCAGTAGAGTCATTGAGCGTGGAGACGAGTGGTCGCGGCTGCCCCTCCGGCCAGACCGTAAGATACGCCAAAGTTCCGCCCGCCGGTGGAATCACCGTGAAGTTCAGCGAATAAGCCCGTGCGCTTGCGGGAATGAGGCAGGCGCTCAACAGAATCGGGAAATCGCGTTCCGTGTTCGCTCCCAGAGAGGGACCGCCCAGCGGTCCGGCGGCCTTGCGGGTATCTGCGACCCGGCACGGCGGCAGAGGATAGAATTCCAGCGAACCGCTGCCGCCGGCCACGAAGTAGCCGTTAATGTCCAGCAATACATTGGTCGTGTTGCTGACGTACACGCTCACCGCTCCCGACTTGCCTGCCGGAACAGTTGCTGCGTTTGCCTTCGTGCGCCCGTCCAGCGAGTTAAGGGTGGAACCCAAGGGCTGCCCTTCGCCTGTGGGCCAAATTGTCAGGTAGCCAAGAGGCCCTGGCGGCACCGCCGTAACATTGAGTGAATATGCCACCGCCGTAGCCGGAATGCCCGCACACGGGCCCGAGGGAATGGCGAAGCTGCGGAACGTGCCGCCCGCGATTGCGGGGCCGCCGAAGGGACCGGCTGGGCCGCGCGTGTCCACCACACGACAGGGAGCGACCGGAACGAACTGCGCTGCGGTCGCTACCGGGTTGACCAGTTGCGTCAGCGTTCCGGTACTTCCGGCATAATTCACATCGCCGGAGTATGTCGCCACGATCGCGTCGGTTCCCACCGCCAGTGCATTGGTTGCGCAGGCAGCCGTGCGCGAGGCCGAAAGCAGCACGCCAGTGCAGCCGGAGATGGCGGTCCCATTCGAAGTAAAGCCTACGGTCCCGGTGGGTGTGGGCGGGCCGGCGGGCGAGACCACTGCCGTCAGCGTCACCGACTGACCAGCGATCGAGGAATTCAAACTTGAGGTCACGGCCGTTTTGCTCAACGGTTCAGTAACCTTTTGGGATACCGTGTTCGAGGTGCTCGCTCCTAAAGTCGCCGACCCTCCATAGACTGCCGTGAGGCTGTGGGTTCCTTGTGGTAAACCAGAATAGTTCAAAACTGCGGTTCCGGAGCCGCCCAGCGCAACTGTGCCAATGCCGGCGCCGTCGCTTTTGAACACCACCATACCAGCGGGAGTTGAGCCGTCCGCAGCGGTCACCGTGGCAGTCATGGTAACCGTTTGACCCATCGCCGAGGGATTAGGCGTGGTAGCTAATTGCGCGGTAGTGGCGACGAGAGGCGGAGACAACTTGAAAACCACGCCGTGATCGTACGCACCGCCTCCGGGCGTGACCCCAAAGAAGTTGCCTTTGGCGTCCGGAACCAGGCCGCCGATAGGCCCTCGCCCGTCAGCACAGGCGGATGTGGAACAGAAACTATAGCGCACCATTTCCGTCCATGCGCCGCTGCCTGCGGCCGGGGGGCTGATCTCGAAAACAGTTCCTCCGCCATTGGCGCCGCCACTGGCTGTGGTGCCGTAGAAATTGCCCTTTCCGTCGAAAATCAAACCCGCTTCGGGGTCCGAGCCGTCGGCGCAGCCAGACAAGGAACAGAACTCGTGGAGCACCGCCCCTTTCCAATAGCCGTTTCCGCTGACCGGCGGGCTTAGTTCAAAGACCGTGCCGTTAAGGTGTGTGCCCCCTCTGGACGTTGTGCCGTAGACCTTGCCTCCGGCGAGCACTACGCCCGCCACCGGTTCCGCGCCGTCAGCGCAGTCAGTCGCATAGCAGAAGGCGTAAAGGGTGGATTCCTTCCAGGCGCCGCTGGCGGCTGGACTCAGTTCAAACACCGTACCGGAACGTTGCTTGCCGCCGTATCTCGCGGCGCCGTATAGGTTTCCCTGGGCGTCGAAAATCAAGTTCGCTTGCGGCGCGCCTCCATCCCCGCAGCCTGCTGCGGTGCAGAAGCTGTGAAGTACGGTTTCCGTCCAGGGCGCATTCCCACTGGCCGGCGGGCTGAGCTCAAACACCACTCCGCAGCCGATGTCGGTAAAGCAGCCCGATACATTGCCGCCCGCGTAAGTCACACCGTAAAGATTGCCTTTGCTATCGAGAATCACGCCCGCTTCCGGGTATTTTCCGTCCTTGCATTCCGACGCCGAACAGAAGGAATAGAGGATTCTTTCCTTCCACGGACCGCTTCCGCTGGCGGGCGGGCTCAACTCAAAAACGGCGCCGAGGTCCTGCGCTCCGCCCATTTCCGTGACTCCAAAAAGGTCGCCTTTGGCGTCGAATGTCAGGCTACCTGCGGGATGGCGTCCGTCGGGGCTATCCGCGAAATCATAGAGGGTGCTGCGCGTCCAAGGACCAGATCCACCGCTGGGTGGGCTCACTTCAAATACTGTGCCTTGGCCATGTGTGCCACCGTCCAGCGTAACCCCATAGAGGTTGCCTTTGCCGTCGACGGCCAGCGACCCCAGGGGGAAATCGCCGCTGGCACAGGGTTGGCCTTCCGCGCAGAAGCTGTAAACTACGGTCTCAACAAGGCCTGCCGGCGTCTCGGTCTGGCCCTGAGACCGAGCAGACAATAACAGCAGGATTGGCAGAATCGCTGCCACGTGGACCCATGCCGGCCAACGATAATGCGGCTGTCTGTCGGCGCTTGCTCGACGCGCGGCAGTGATATGCCGATTGCCGGCTGTGCTTTCAACAGGTATCTGCCGATAGCTTGCTGTCACGTTCTATTGCCTCCGTGGACTTCTTGTATCAAATCGCTGCTAGCTGAGAACTGCCGGCGGACATAGTGGAATGCGGAGCACCACACTGCCGTGGCTGTTCTCGGTGCGCCGCCTTTGGCGGGAATGATTGCTTGCTGGATTGTAGGTACAACGCGGGTGCCAGTCAAGAACTTTCGGGGAGGATCATAAATGTAAAGACGTCTCGAAACTCAAGCCCAGCGGCACCGCCTCGGGCGCTATGCAACCCGATATCTTCAGTGCCGACTGCGTAGTGCCCCAGGCGCAAGCGCCAACCTTGGCGCCAGCATTCGGAACTGTTGTCATGTTTCGTGTCGCCTTTTCCAGCCGGGCCCCGAGCATGCGTCGTTCTTCGTTCTTGCGCGAAGAGGTGTGATGGTGGCTCTCGTGGCGACCGCTTCGGCCGACACTTGTCGGGCGACCTATGGAGCAAAGTACGCCGAAATATCCAACACCAACTGCGTTGTGCCGCTGGCATACGCATCGGTCTTGCCGTCACTGTTCGGCACAATCGCCATGTTGGACGTGATCGCCCCATCCGCCGCGTTCAGCGTTGAGACCACCGGCTGTGTTTCCCCATCCGGCCACAATGTCAGGTATCCCAGATCCCCCGATGGTACC
>JBEKOS010000462.1:0-3875 GCA_049521535.1 Terriglobales bacterium
TCAAGCCGTTGGCCTATCCCGCGTCGCAACAGATCGTAAACATTCGGGAGGTAGTCGAAGAATGGCGGGCGATGTATCCTTCCCTTCCGGCGAACGCGAATCACTTTGAAACGTGGCGGCAGCGCAGCACAGCCTTCTCTCAATGGGGCCTGCTGCAGATGCGGAGCTATGACCTGTCCGTCGCTGGCTTGGCAATGGTTACCGTGGCCGCTCGGTCTTCACTCGAACTGCTCTCCGTACTTGGTGCACAGGCCATGCTTGGGCGCGGATTCGCTGCTGACGACATGAAGGCAGGAAGCGAAAAGGTCGCCATCCTTACTTATCGAATTTGGAAAGATCGCTTCGGCGCCGATTTGCGGGCAATTGGCAGCAGTGTTCGGCTTGATGGCTATCCCTACACCATAATTGGCGTTCTGCCGGAATCGTTCGATCTGCCCTCGTCGGGATTAGGCTTGTTCCACCAGGATGAGTCGCGCTCGGCCGACCTGTTCATTCCCCTCGTTCTCCCGCCAGATCAGATGGACATTTTCGGAAGCCACAACTATGTGGCGCTTGGCCGGCTGAAGACTGGCGTATCAGTGCAGCAGGCCGCAGCCGAAATCAATTCGCTCGAGAGCGATATCGCGAATCATTTTCCGCCTGACGTGCATGCCCACTTGAGAGCCGAGCTTATTCCGCTGAAGGAGAGGCTTGTGGGAGATGTCAGTCACGGCCTGTGGTTGCTGTTTATCGCCGTCGGATGTGTCCTGTTGATCATCTGCATCAATGTAGCCAACCTGCAACTGGTAAGAGGTGTCTTGCGTTCGCGGGAAATGGCCGTCCGAGCCGCGCTGGGTGCCCGCCGTCGCGATTTACTCATGGCTTCGGTCACGGAAAGTGTGGTCCTCGCGGTCGCGGGCGGCGCGTTAGGACTTTTCTTATGCTGGGCAGCCTTACGCGTGCTGCCTCATCTCGCAGCCGGCGCACTGCCCAAGAGCGGTAACATCAAGCTTGATGCATGGGGGCTGGCGTTCGCGCTCATGACCACCACGCTTACCATTCTGCTCACCGCAGCACTTCCGGGTGTGCGCATGCTCTCGACCGGGCCGCAATCGGTGCCGCAACGCGAGGCGTTCCGCAGTTCCGGAAGCCTCCACGGCCCCCGAATCCGCATGGCCCTGGTTGGCGCTGAGGTGCTATGCAGTACGGCCTTGCTATTGGTGGCCGCCCTGGTCGGCAAGAGTTTTGTCCGGCTGATGACCCTTGACCGTGGTTTTCAAACGCAACATATTCTGACCTTGCGGGTTGACCTTCCCAGCGCCCAGTACCAGGAAAACGGCCAGCGTAATCGCTTTTATGACGAAGCGCTACAGCGGCTGTCGCGCCTGCCGGGCGTCGAGTCGGCTGGCTTCTCCTGCGCACCGCTCATGAACGGAGAAACCTGGCTCGACGGCGTGACGGCATTGCCCGCCTCCCAAAATACTCCTTGGGAGAACCGGCCTATCGCCAATATTCGCTGGGCCAGCCCCGAATACCTGAAAACCATTGGTATCCGCCTGCTTGCTGGACGCATGCTGGGGGAACAGGACCGCACCAACCCTGGGGCACTGCTCTCTGAATCAGCGGCGCGCAAGCTTTGGCAGGGCGAGAATGCCATCGGGCGCAGGTTCCAAAGGGGCGGCGGCGACGACACTTTCGAAGTTGCCGGGATAATCGCTGACGCTCGTAGTGAAGAAATTAGCGCTGCGCCTGTGGCAATCATCTATCTACCTTATTGGTTCAAGCCGCCCACTTCCAGCTTCTTTGCAATTCGTACGAGCGAAGACCCCACTTTCCTTATCGCTTCGGTCCGGAAAACGCTTTCACAACTCGAGCCGGAAGCGCCGCTCAGTCACGTTGAGACCATGGACGAACTTGTGGGAGCTTCGCTCGCTCAGCGCCGCTTCGAATTCGACATCCTGATTACGTTTGCCGCCATGGCACTATTTCTGGCCGCGCTCGGCCTCTACGGCGTTCTTGCCTATTCAGTCGCGGAACGGACGCGGGAATTGGGAGTGCGTATTGCCCTGGGCGCGCCGCGGTCGACGCTGTTTTCGCTCGTTTTTCGACAGGCTGGATTGCCGGTGCTAGCCGGGTTGGCGGGCGGGCTGAGTCTCGCTTGGATCGGCGGGCGCCTGCTCTCCAGCTTGCTCTTCAAGGTCACGCCTTACGATGCTCCCTCAGCGGTTTTGGTAATTGCGGTCCTGTTAGGCACTTCGGCGATCGCTTGCTGGGTGCCCTCTCGTCGCGCTGCCGAGGTGGATCCTATGGTGGCGCTACGGCACGAATAGAAGAACCGTCGCTGAAACCGTGTCTTCCTTACGCGATGTACAATATACATTGCAAGGGGATCAGATATGAAACGGACACAACTGTATCTCGATGACGATGCCTGGAACGCTCTCCACGCGCGAGCGCTGCTGCAAGAAACCACCGTTTCCGAATTGGTGCGCACGGCCATTCGAGAAAAGTACTTGGGCAAGTTGGACCAACGCAGGGCGGCGATGGAGGCCTTTGTCGGGATATGGAAGCACCGCTCCGATATTCCTGACGCCGTCCGTTATGTGCGCAATCTTCGCCAAGACAATCGGCTTGATCGGGTATGGAGAGGGAGGCGGGAAAAGCGATGACGGTGCTCGTGGACTCGGACGTTCTCATCGAGGTTTCGAGGGAGAAAGACCCCGATATTCTGTCGCGATGGGAGACCCTGGGACGGTCTGACGGCATGATCCTATACTCGCCGGTGACCGCTGCAGAACTTTGGGCGGGGGTGCGTCCGCCCGAACATGAAGCGCTGGCAGCGCTCTTGCAGGCTCTGGTGTGCGTTCCCATTGACCGTGAAACCGGCCGCCGGGCCGGCGACTATCTTCGGCAGTTTCGCAAGAGCCACGGGCTCGCATTGGGCGACGGGCTAATTGCTGCTGCAGCCGTTCTAAATCGTGCTTCACTCTGGACGAAAAATCGGAAACACTTTCCCATGAAAGAGCTTACGTTCTATTGACGCGCGTCGCCGGTCCTGCCCCATGGTCCGAAGCCGAGTATCCAAGTTTCCACCGTGCTTTCCGGTTCCAACTTCGAACGTCCCTGCTAGCCCGGAGCAGTGTCCGATTTCGGACACTTGAATTTGCCAGCGGACACCCTTAGCCAAAAGATAACATCTCATGTGAATGTATATACTTTGTTTTCTGTGGGATAGCTCTGTCAAGCACTGGCCTGAGACTTGCACAATTCTGGTTGAGGGAAAACCATGATCCAGTTCAAGAACCTAGAACGCAGCTACAAAACTCCCGCCGGACAGAGCTGGGTGCTTCGCCGCATTGACTTGGAAATTCAGGAGGGTGAATTCATCACCATCATGGGCCCTTCCGGCGCCGGCAAGTCGACCTTGCTAAATGTTCTGGCTTTGCTCGATGACGGATGGCAAGGCGAATATTGGTTTCGCAACCAGGCGGTTCACGAAATGAAACGCAAGCAGCGCGGCGAACTGGCCCGTCGCAACATCGGAATGGTTTTTCAAAGCTATCACTTGCTTGACGACCTGACGGTTCGGGAAAACATTGATCTTCCCCTGTCGTACAAGGACGTGCCCCATAGCCAGCGCCAGGGCATGGTGGCGGACACGCTCGATCGTTTTCAGATCGTGGCCAAAAAGGACCTCTTTCCGAACCAGCTTTCTGGCGGCCAGCAGCAGTTGGTGGGCATCGCGCGGGCGGTGATCCACAAGCCCGCGTTATTGCTCGCCGATGAGCCTACCGGAAACCTGCACTCGTCGCAGGCGAAAGAGATCATGGAGCTGTTTTGCCAGTTGAATCAGGGCGGAACGACGATCGTCCAGGTTACGCACTCGGAGGCGAATG
>JBEKOS010000463.1:0-3872 GCA_049521535.1 Terriglobales bacterium
GACCGACTACGCCGCCCTTGCTGCCGCGGCTGCCGCTTTGTCCTGGTCCTGCATGACCATATAGTTAGCCGAAGTCAAGCCGATCAACATGGCCAGTTGGAAATCATAAAGGATAGTGCAGAAGAAGACACCCACCATGTAAGTGACTGAAGCCAGAAACAGCGCGAACGAAATCACAAACTGAACCTTGCCATCAGGCCTGTGGCGCATCTTACGAAAAGCCTGAAAATTCAAGCGCACACACAAAATGACGCACCAGGCGTAAAAAATACATCCCGGGATCCCGTTTTCAGCCGAAGCTTCCAGGTATGAGTTGTGGGCCACCTGCCATCCGGACTTCTCGCCTGTTCTCGCGCGGGTCATCGCCTCCACCGCGTCGGCAAAGTTTGCAGCGCCGATGCCGAACAGGAGATGCTGGCTGGTCAATTCGATGGCTTTTTGTTGCAGCGCCAGTCGGGCGTTTGTCGAATCCACTGCCTCGGACAGCATTTCGGCTTCATTCTCGTTGCTTGCGCTGTTTGAAGGTTTGAAGAACGACGCAAGGCGCGCAGTCGTTTGTTTGGGCAGCAACGGGACCGTGACAATAGGAACAAAAAGACAGAGTGCAATCACGACGATCTCCTGTCGCGGGGGAATCACGAGGAATCCGAGGAAGGCCAGAACGATCAGGGTAATTTCGTTGGCCCTGGAACCCGTTTTCAGAACGTAGAAAATTCCTAACGGCAGCAAGGCGAACAGCCCTAAACGCGCCAGTTTTCCGCCGTTGAGAAGGGCCAGCGCCAGACATCCGAACAGCACGATGTGCATCGCCATGTCATTCCCGTTCGCAAAATTCGTGTTGGGAATAATAAACCGGTCATCCATCATTCTTCCGAACTGGAAGCACATCAGAAAAATAACCGGCAGGCCAAGCGCGATCCCGTTCAGAACCCTTCGAATGGCGGGGAGGTCCACGGCAATCCCGCACAGGACGAGGGGCAGCAACTCAATGCGCCAGGCGTAGGTGGCCATATAGGGGATGCTCCGGCCCGGATAGATGCCGATGACCGCGGCAATCGACCACCAGACCATCATGGCGATCCACGGGAGTGCAAGAGGCGTTTGAAAAAATCTGCCGGGGTTGCCCGCGAAAACATACAGCAGACAAATCAGGACTCCAAAACCACCTACGAGCGGCAGGCTGATGTGCGCGAACGCACCGAGGAACTGGTTGGACAACGAGGCCAACTGGAAACAATAGATTGCAAGCGCCCAGACAGGCATCGATTTGCTTTGCAGCAGGACGGGAACCTTATCCGCCATCCTTTGGCCCAATGCGGGACGAGGGGGTTCCTGTTCCAGAACTGCTACCGAACCAGACGTCTCAGGCAATGCTTCCGGCAGCACCACCGTCGGCAGCACCACCGTGGATACAGTGGACCGCACGGGTGGCAGCGGTTTGTTGACCGGCGGACGGAAGCGTGACACTCCCCTTTATTTTAGCGGATGCAGACGGGGCGGCGGTTAGGCCTTTAGTTAACTCTTCCGGCGCACAAGCTTACGCCCGTCCACCGTCTCATACTTCGAATCGAAATTGAACGTATGTGTTCCCCCCAGCCCCGGCGACCATGTGGGCAATAACCTGCCGACTTCCCGTTCTTCATATTCGGATGGAGACAGGCGGCGGATTTCATTGAACGCCACGGCATAACCATAGCCGATCGAGCAATCCTGCGCCGGCCGAATCAGCGCGTTATTTTGCATAAAAATGCCACCCGCCCCGCGAAGGTTACGCGCGTCCGTGCAAACAGGATTTGCCGGGTGGTACTGCCACGGTCCATCGATCCGGTCGGCAGTGAACAGGTACGCCTCCTCGGGCGGCCCCACGGTGCTGGTAAAGAAATACCATTTGCCGTCGTAGTGGAAAGCGGTCGTGTCGACCAGTTCCGCATCCTCCATCAAAAGAGATTCCAGTTCCCACTCAAACGGGAAACGGGTTGCGCGATAGAGCTGAACCGTCGCGTTTTCGCAACTCTCCGGAATCATGAAGAATTCGCCATTGTGGGAAAACACATGGGGGTAGGAGAGATGGTATGGCTTATCGAGAATCACGACCGGTTCCCCGACGGCGCCCTTGTCGTTGACTTCAAGGCAGGCTAAACAGCCACGGCCAGTGCTTTCGACGATGTCCTCTACAAACAGCCAGTGTCGTGAATCCCGCTCCACAATGAACGGGTCGGCGTAGGAGTGATCCGGCGGCGCGTTGATCTCAAAAAAAGGCTTTCCCCTGGAGGGATTTTGAAAATCGACAGCCCCCGATCCGGGTCGAATGCCGGTAAACCAGCGCATCGTCTTCCCACGCCCCTGCGCGCGAAGCAGCGCGCTTCGTCCCAATTTTCTGAAAACGAAAGCCAGCGTCTCGACGTTGGAAGGCCACCGTGGCGAGGCGGTTCCGAGATCGATCTTATCGCCGCCGGGTGACGCCGTTTCCCGCTCTGCTGCCTTCAGCAGATTCCGATTTACCACTGTGGCTGCCCCTCCGAGTGGTGCAGCCTGATTCCGCGTGAAGTGGAGAGAAGGAATGGTCGCCGTGGCCAGCGACTCAACTACCCGACCCCGCTCAAAACGCTCGTTATGGGCGAGAAGAAAAAGCCGGCTCACGCTCCGTCCTTCATATACCTCGCGCCAATAGGGCGGTTCGTAGCCGGCAAATTCGGGCTCTCCGAGCAGAAAAGACCAGACGCCCAATCGCGCCAGATTCGCACAGTCGCCAGTTAGAGACGAAGCGGCACAAAGTAATACGTCGAGTTGCCGCGATCGAATAAGTGCCTGGTCTTCGGGGCTGAGTTCACTTCCTTCGCAGCCGGACAGTGTATGCCGCTGGGCCGAGGACGGGAATGAGTTCGAAAGACCGAACCAATCGTTTGCGCCCGACCGGCTCCAGGTGTTGAGTTTTCGAAACAACCATGGCGGGGACGACTCCTGAGAACTCCGGCGGACGGGCAGCTGGAAGAGACATAAGATTTCCAATTCCGGCTGCAGGGCCAGCCCCTCGATCGCGGATACGAGCCACGGCTCTGCACCTCCGGCATCCGACAGCACGCCGATACGCAAATGCCGGTGAGATTTTCGGAAACGGTACCACAGGCTGGATTCCAAATTCAGGTGAGTTTGTAGTGGCAACGACTGTTCCATCCAAACGCAACGTCACAACGGAAGTTCGGTGTGCCACGCACCGGAAGGGGTTATGTTTTTGACGTATAGCGGGTGTTTGAAGTCGTGAAGCACGTATATCTGTTCGTTCCACGGTTCCTGATGGACTCTGGTATGACGAAACATGTGGATCGGACAGAGTTTCTTATATTCATGTTCCGCATTGAACTCCCGGATTGCGCACAGCTCGCCCAGATATTCGTTGTGGCAAGCATGTTCGGGCCACATCAGATCGTCAAAATAGCAATAAGTACGCGGGAGGCGAGTGTTAGTATCGTCATTCTCAAACAGGCGGAGCGCTGTTTTGGTCGAACTATAGTAATCGAGATCGAATGCCACAAAACCAATAGGCCCCTTCGGTACCCAGGAAGGAATCGTTGCTTCGATGTCACCCAGAATTAATTCTGTGTCCGGCGACAGTTTAGCTCTAAGGCTGGAGACATCCATTTTGTAGAAACCCTTGTTCCAGATATGCGGCAAGTCCCGATAGTCGGCCGGCGCGGGCATGCCTTGCCCGCTGTCGAACCCAGTCACATGAATCCTAATCCCGGTGTGAGCGCCTACAGCCTTCGCAATTCTTTCCAGAGCCAGCAGACCTCTTCCGCCGGCGACCCCCAATTCTATAGCTGAAATCGCGTTCAGGCCCAGTCGCTTGGCGAGACCCGCCGCGGCATAGACAC
>JBEKOS010000464.1:0-3866 GCA_049521535.1 Terriglobales bacterium
CAGGCAAGTCGGTTCAGATTCAGTAGCCCGGTACGGGACGCGTTCGAGAAGTCAGTGGCATGCGACTTACCGCCTGTAAGTTGATGAGCGATCCAGCTATCCACCGTCCCCAGCCGCAGCCTGCCGTTCTTCGCGCTAGTCTGCGCCGCTGCGCTATTTTCCAGCAGCCATGCCCATTTCCCTGCGCTCAAGAGAGTGGAAAGAGGAAGGCCGGTTTTGGCGCGAATGGAATCTGCATGCGACGCAAGGCGCTGGCAGATTTCTGCCGAGCGCAGACACTGCCAGCTGATCGCGTTGGCGAGAGGCTTGCCAGTCTCCGCATCCCATGCAACCGCGGTCTCGCGTTGGTTTGAAATCGCCAGTGCTTCAATTGAGGCTCCGGCTTGCGCTGCAAACGAGACGCAGTCGGCAATCGCCTTCGAGACAGACTCCCATAACGCAAGCGGATCCTGTTCGACACGTTCGCCCTCGGCATGGATCAGTGCAACAGGAGATGACGAGCGAAACACTGGCTGGCCGGACCTTGCTACCAGCAGAGCCTTGGTGTTCGTCGTGCCTTGATCAATTGCCAGCACCAATCCAGGAGGCATTTATTGTTTCTCCCCCAGAAGGCTGAGGGCCGCGTTGTGAATTCCTTCGGCAGTCAGTCCGAAATGCTCAAGCAGAAACTCCGCTGAGCCGGTGGGTGCAAACACACCGGGTACGCCAAGGATACGCATCGGCGCCGGATGATTTGTGGCAAGGATTTCAGCCACGGCTCCGCCCAGCCCTCCTGCAGCCAGGGCCTCCTCTGCCGTCACAATGCCGCGCGTTGTGCGTGCCGCGTCAAGCACCGCGTCCACATCCATTGGGCTCATGCTGCTCATATTCACGACGCGTGCATGAATCCCGCGCTCGGCCAGGGAGTCCGAAGCATCCAGAGCGCGCGACACCATAACGCCGTTCGCCATCAGTGTCACATCATTGCCCTGGCGCAATGTGTTTGCCTTGCCCAGCCTGAACTCGAACCCCTCTTCATGAAGCGCACGCACGGGCATGCGGCTGATGCGCAGAAACATGGGGCCCTTGTGCGCAAGCGAGTAATGCATGGCAGCCGCTGTTTCAGCTGGATCAGCAGGAACCACCACCGCAAGATTCGGAATGATGCGCGTCCATGCCAGGTCTTCGATGGAATGATGGGTCGGTCCCAACTCCCCGTATGCCATGCCGGAGGACATTCCGCACAGCCGTACGTTCGACTTCGAATACCCCAGGTCTACCTTCACCTGTTCCATAGCCCGGGCCGTAAGAAAGCACGATGCGGCGCATGCGTAGGGGATCATACCGCCATTCGCCAAGCCCGTGGCCACGCCAACCAGGTTCTGCTCGGCGATGCCAACATTCACAAACCGCTCGGGATACTTCTGGCTGAACGATTTCAATTTAGTTGACGAGACGGAATCGCTCACTACTGCGCACACGCGCGGATCAGCTTCGGCCATCGCCTCAAGTGCCTTCGAATAGGCGTCCCTGCAATCAAAGAACTGCACCTTGACGGCTTCGGATTCGGCAACTGTTTGCAAGGGGTTCACAGGACTACCTCCACACCAAGTTCAATGGCGGCCTGGGCAAGTTGTTCGCTGGTTGGTACACCGTGATGCCAGGCGGGCTTATTCTCCGCGAAAGAAACACCCTTACCCTTGATCGTGTTGGCCACGATACAGTTTGGCTTTCCCTTTTCCAGTGGGAGTTTAGCAAAACATTCCAGAAGCGCTTCGGGATCGTGACCATCCACCTCGGTAACCACAAAGCCGAATGCTTCCCATTTTGCACCCAATGGATCCATGCGGATGATCTTATCCGTGAAGTCTCCCTGCTGAATGCGGTTGCGATCGACAATCACAGTAAGACTGTCGAGTTCATACTGGCGGGCAGTCATTGCTGCCTCCCAGTTTGATCCCTCATTCAGTTCTCCGTCTCCAGTCAACACAAACGTCCGCCAGGATTCCCCGCGCATCCGAGCCGCCAGTGCGCATCCCACTGCAATCGGCAACCCATGGCCCAGTGGTCCGGTATTCGCTTCCACTCCAGGCAATTTGTTGCGGTCCGGGTGTCCGTTCAGCATCGAGAGCGGATCCATGAAGGTTCCCAGCATTGATCGAGGGAAGAATCCCTTGAATGCGAGCGTCGAGTAAAAGGCGCCCGAGCAGTGTCCCTTGCTCATAATGAACCGATCCCGCTGCGG
Organism: Terriglobales bacterium; assembly: GCA_049521535.1. Lineage (GTDB taxonomy): Bacteria > Acidobacteriota > Terriglobia > Terriglobales > Acidobacteriaceae > CAZUCM01. Next base: position 2,225 of record JBEKOS010000464.1, read on the forward strand.
CCAGTTTGGCTCAGTTGGGTTCACCTTCATTACATCGCCGAGATAAAGCGTGGCGAGAATGTCTGACGCGGATAGATCGCCTCCGGTGTGCCCCAGTTTAGAGTGATGGGTCATGGTCATCGCGCTGAACCGAATTGCATTTGCCATAAGCTTCAGTTCAATCGCCCTGGCCCGAATAGAAGACCCCGGTTCCCCAATAAAGCCGGTCATCTCGCCCCCAAAGATTGCATATTTATGCACGTATGCATGATGTTGTACTTGCAGTATGAACCTGCCTATTCCGCGCTGTCAAATCCGAAGACCGGCGGGGCTTGCCAATCGGACCGATAGGCCGACTGACTCTGGTTACCTCGCCTGCTGCGAGGGCATTGAGAAGCGGTCAAACCAAGAGTCGAACCCTGCCTTCGTCAGAACGGCGAAGAGGCGACGACCAATTGCCTCATCTTCATCGCGTACGTAGGAAGGAAAGATGGAGGTCATGGCTCTCATTTTCGTATGCAGGAATGATCGGGTTGGGGACCCGAAGATCTGGGGCTTTTGGCAAATCTAGATCCCTATCAATAGTCGCCGCCAGTGAAGCTAACAGGCTCGACGAGGTGATTCCTGTGACAGCAACAGGATCTCCGTTTACGATAAATCGCCAAGTATCAAGTCGAGAGCGGTGTCGCCACCAGCGACTGGTAGACCCGGCAATCTGCCCCGCCGCATTTGCGCGCGGCACCAGGACTAATTGGAAACTCGTCAAGTGGACTCGACTGCAAATCGCACCATTCCGGGCAGGCGCAGATATCCTCAAAAATTGGAGGGTCCAGTCAAATCTCAGATTGATGGTATCTTTGATGGTATTTCGATTTATTATCCCTATAAACTACTGATTCTAAATATATTTTGGCTCCTCAGGTAGGACTCGAACCTACAACCCTTCGGTTAACAGCCGAATGCTCTGCCATTGAGCTACTGAGGAGTGTCTGGCGGTGGAATTGTCCAATACCAAGGTAGCAGAGACGCCGCGGTGCGTCAAAAACAACCTTGACCGGGGACCCGTCACTCTGAATCGCGGATGCGCCGAAACGGGACCGACGCCAGCCGATGCCATAATGGAATCGGAGGCAGAGAGGGCGCCGATGTCGCGAATTTCCAGGCTCGATCGCAGCCAAGTCACTCCCGATCTTGCTGCGCTTTTCGACAAAGTCTTCGCGCAGCGCGGCAACGTGCCCAACATGTTCCGCGTGATGGCGCACCGGTCGGAGATCTTCGCAACCATGCAGGCGCACTTTGGCGCCGTGCTCAACACCGGCACGGTTTCGACCAGGCTTAAGGAACTGATCATCGTCCGCACCAGCCAGGTCAACGACACGCCCTACTGCCTGGCGAGCCACACCGTTCTGGCGCGCAACCTTGGCTGGAGCGACGATCAGCTTGCCCACTTGCACGACTGGCCGCACCGCGGCGACTTTACGCCGGCGGAAAAAGCCGCATTGCGCCTCGCCGATTCTGTTACTCGCGATGCGCATGCCGTAACCGACGAGCAGTTTGCCGAGTTGCGCAGCTTCTACTCCGAAGGCGAAATTGTCGAACTGCTCTGCGCGATTGGGCTCTTTAATTACTTCAACCGCTTTAACAACGCCCTGCGCATGGAGCC
>JBEKOS010000465.1:0-3863 GCA_049521535.1 Terriglobales bacterium
ATAAATAACGTATTCACCTCCCATATTCTTGCAACTGTCCCTTTCGGCCCCGTATACTACAGAAGGCAGGCTGGGCTCTGCCGCGCCTGAACCAGGACGTGCACGTCGCCGCGGGCCGCAGCCAGGCACTACTGTAATGCGGCGTTTCACGGGCCAGCCCTGCGAGTAGTCTTCCAGTCGACATCTATCTTTTTGGGGAAGGATCGTTCCCATGAGTTACCGCTCCGAAACAATCGCCTACGCCATCGAACGAATGAACCGGCAGTATTTCCTTCCGGCGATCCAACGGGAGTTTGTCTGGAAGCCTGAGCAGATCGTGCAACTCTTCGACTCGATAATGCGGGGATACCCAATCAGCTCATTTCTGTTCTGGGAGCTGAAGCCAGAAAACCGCGACAAATGGCAGGTCTACGAGTTTCTGGAGAAGGCGCAGCACGGTGGCACGCGTAACCAGTTGGCGAGCACGGATGGTGTGACAAGTCTATCCCTCGTGCTGGACGGACAGCAGCGCCTCACGTCCCTAATGATCGGGCTGCGTGGTACCTACACGGCGAAGAAAAAATACAAGCGCTGGGACAACCCTGACGCTTGGAGTGCTCAGAGATTGCACCTTGATCTTCTCGCTGATCCTCGCCTTGACAGCGAGGGGGTATCCGAGAGCGGCGTGTACTACAAGTTTGAGTTCATGGAGGAGGCACCACCACCAAATTCTGAGCATTACTGGTTCAAGATCGGGCGTATTCTGGACTTCGACGAGCGTCAGAAGCTCGATGTCTTCCTTGACAAGAAGGACGACGAGCTGTCCAAGCAAGGGCTGTCGCGCAGCGAGCGTAAGACCTTCGAACGAAATCTCGAGCGGCCTTACCAAGCTGTGCATGAGGACGAGGTAATCGCGTACTACACGGAGACGGATCAAGACTGCGATCGCGTTCTCGACATCTTCGTTCGTGCGAACGAGGGCGGAACTAAACTGAGTAAATCCGACCTCCTCCTCTCAATGGTAACCTCGAACTGGGACGGCGTAAACGCGCGCGACGAGATTTTCAACTTTGTGGATCGTGTGAACACGCAACTGACCCGGCGTAACGATTTCGACAAAGACTTCATAATGAAGTCGTGTCTTGTCCTCACAGACCTTCCTGTCGCGTACAAGGTACAAAACTTCAACAACGCGAACCTGACCACCATTCGCCAGCATTGGCCTAAAATTAAGAAGGCCGTCGAACAGGGCACCGACCTTGCCAATTCGTTCGGAATAGACCGAGACAACCTAACAAGCGCCAACGCGCTGATTCCGATCATCTACTATTTGTTTAAGAACCCGGGCGTGACCCTGCGGGGTTCCACACCATTCGAAGCGCGCAACGCGGACCGGGTTCGGCGCTGGCTTATCATGGCGCTCTTGAACGGAGTATTCGGCGGAACGTCGGATAACATGTTGAGGGATGTTCGTGCCAGCCTGCAGGGAATGTTAGGTGCCGGAGCCGACTTTCCTATCGATGCGATCAACAAAACAATCCGAAAGGCCGGGCGCTCGGCCGATTTCGATGATTTCGCATTGGACGAAATGCTGGCCCGCACCTATGGGCAGCAGCAGACCTTTCTCGCCCTGTCTTTGCTGTATGACGATGCGGGATGGGGGACCATGCAGTTCCACCAGGACCACATCTTTGCTCGGAGTCTGTTCAAGCCAAAAGAGCTTTCAAGTTTGGGCAGGCTAGAATGGATCAACAAGAGAGATCGCCTAGGAAACCTCTGTTTGCTGCTCGCACCCGAGAACATGGGGAAACAGGACATGCCAGTGGACGAGTGGTTGAGATCGCGCGAACCGGGCTTCTTGAAGCGTCACCTGATTCCTGACGATCAGGCGCTTTGGAAATTTGAACGATTCCCTGACTTTCTGGAGGCTCGCGAGGACTTGGTGCGTCGCCGACTCAAGGCCCTTTTCGGACCGATGGACTTGCAGGTAACACCCGGCGCGTAGATGCTGAGTAGCGATCCGTTGATCACCTTGCCAACGCGTCGGCAGGTAGCGACGGTATCGCGACCGCATCACTCCCCAAAGCCTTCTGGGAGATGCCTCCGGCGACGAGTGGCCTTCACTGCTGCTCCGGCGTCACGCGGAAGCGCGCTGCGGCTCAGCCCTTGAAGTGGCGCAGACTCAACACATGGCCATATTGCGCGCGGAGTGCTGCCGTCCGGAAGCGCATTGGTCATGCTCAACGCAAGAGATGGGCGGCTTCCAAGAAAGTGGCTAAAGGGCCGGTCCCGGAGGCGGGCTCCCAAGCCCAAACGGAAGCTCTCGTCGGCCAGCAGACAGGCCATCGTTGCCGCCACGAAGAAGCGGTGGATGCGGTGAGAGCGGCCAAGGCCCAACACTAGAAAGCCGCCGCCAAGAAGACGGCCCATGCTGCTGCACAGAGCGTGACGGAAACTGGCAGTCAGTAGGCAGAGTGGCAGAGTTCGCGTCAAAAGCGATGAAGGGTAGGTTGTCACCAACCGGGCAGACTGCAAGCCTGCCGTAATTACCACTGTGCGTGGTAGAAGCTTCGGGCACGAATCCTAGTCGGTGGCGATATCGTAAATAATGCAAGCACCCGGAACGTCATTGCGGAGGGGCTTTCCGCTCGGGTATCGGCACAAAGATGTGACCGGGATGCGGTTTTTGGTCCAAGACAGATCGCAGAACCCATAATAGAATCGAGCGTTCCAGGACTCACAGGTTTCGTCATATCCGGGCAGTCGGTTTTTGCCGGGGTTTTCCGTTTCTATTGAGAGGAACCGCGCAAGCGCAATGACATCATTCTTTCCAGACGCCTTGAAATAGACCTTTTCAATTCTGAGTCCCAGCGCTGGGCCCAAATGGGGAGAGTTGGCGGAGAAGCGCAGTTCTTTGTTGCCGCCGGCGCTTTCAAAATAAGCGAAGGCCTCCTGAAGCCAATGTTCTTTGACCAGCGCAAATAACGCCAGTGAGCCTGTGTCCGTAGCGGGCTGTGCCGCAGTACGCTTTACCACTCGACTCGGCACGTTAGATTTCAAAGCCGCATCAGCCAGCGGAAGGTCCGCTTCAAATGTCCGGACGACATCAGTCTCGCCCTTCGACTTTAGGAAGTCGACCAAGGTTGATAGCCGGATTTCCTTTGACGCAAGCCCATTGAAGTCTAGGCTCCTTTGGATGGCAGCCGGGACCCTGGTCCCAACCAGCATTGTTCGGACGGGCTCACGACCTGAGAGGAGCGCCCCTTGGTAGTACATGATTTGGCCGACGTGTTCATCCTTAATGGGGCCCCACTTCAGTTCGACGACGAGCGTTTGTCTCAGTTTGTCCTCGAACAGAAGATCGATACGCCGTCCGCACACGACTACCTGTCTGCCAATCAGCCGAAGACCTTCCTCGATTAATTCGGGGTACCGAACCAGGACGTCCTCGAAATCTCGTTCGTTTGCCATCGGGTGTCAATCCTCCAACCCAAATTGATCTGAGCAACTGGCACATCGGAAGTCAATCGCCGCGACTTGCCGTGTCAAGGTGCGGCGGCAGCGGGATTTTCTTTTTAGCGCAAACTGCCAGCTGCAGTTCACGGACCTTCGTTCTCGTGTCGAAGCGCCCAGCCTTGGCCTGTTTCGTAGCTGGGCTGCCTTCCGCCAGATAAAGGCGCTTCAGTGAGGGAAGCCCCACGACCCAACTTATGTCTTTCAGGTTCTCGCAATCACGCAAATCCAGATAGACGAGGGAGGTAATTGAAGCCAATGCCGAACCATCCTCAAGAGCATACGCGTTTCGGATTACGAGCTTCACTCTTGTTAACGGTATGAACGCCCTTCCCAGTTCCTCGGGGAACGCCACGAGGCAGGGCAAGGAC
>JBEKOS010000466.1:0-3861 GCA_049521535.1 Terriglobales bacterium
TCCAACGACGCTCTGACTGGTCCACTGCCAGAATTAAACAAGCAGTGGATGGAGGATGGCTGACAGGAGAATCCACCAGGACAAAGTCCCGGCCCATTTGTGCCACCGACATGGAAAACCCATTGACCAATAGGCGCATGGTCACCTGGGCGGAATGTCCGCCCTGAACTCGGAACACAGATATGGAAGAGGTTCTCATTCAAAACGCCGCCGCTTAAGCGTCGCGCCATGATTCCCAGCTCGCGGAACGACTCGGCTTCGGAATTCACGGTATCATTTTTGTCGCCGAAGACAAGTCCGGCGGCGGGAAAACTGCTGTCAAAGCCCACCGGGAGGAGGATCCCTATCGCCGAGAGATATCCGTGTATGCTCGCTTGCAGCAAATCGGGGTCACCGAGATTCTGGGTCTTAACGTTCCCCAACTTATTGGCGCCGACGATGCCGTGCGCGTGATCGAAATGAGTATCGTCGCGCGTCCCTTCGTGCTGGATTTTGCCGGGGCATACCTGGACACGCCGCCGAGCTTCTCGAATGAAATCTGGGCGGAATGGGAAGCCGAAAAGCGGGACCAGTTCGGCGTCCACTGGCCGAAAGTCCAGGCCGTCTTGGCCGCTCTGGAGGAAATGGATATTCACATGGTAGATGTTTCCCCAAGCAATATCGCGTTCATTGGTTGAGCGGGGAGAATCCCTGCCAGGGCTCGCCGGCAACTAACGACGCCAGGCCAGCACCGGTGTTCACGTCGCGAAAATGGCTCACCGAGGCGTAGCTCAGGGAGCAAAGGCTGGTCGGGCATCAGGGTATCGCGCCCTGTATTCCGGTTTGGAAGACCGGCGTGTTTCTCTCAACACCTATGCCCGGAAGTGAAAATCAAGGAACCTGAGAATACAGTCCTTGTGCTGGTCCTTTGATCGGATTCGCCGTGTCCTGCCGGACACAGCTTCCCAACGTTTCCACGCGACCCGGCCGAAGCCGCAGTCGCGTAAACCAGCGTGGCTGCCTTTTTATACTGGTGGCGGTTCCAGTTTGCGATTGGTCCCCTCGGCATTCATCTTCCGTCTGCCTTGCTTGCAGCAAAGGAGTATTACTCCACCGTGCGAATCCAACCGACCTCCGTCACCCTTGCGGGGCGACGGACGCCCTGATTGTGCCTATGCACTCAGGGATTAGGCCACTTTCGGACTCAACCGCGGACGCGACTTTGCGTTCCAGCGCGGGCATCGAACCCGCAACCGGCCGATTATCAATCGGCTGCTCTACCATTGAGCTAGCTGCCTACGAGACGTGCGCGTCCGGTGGTGTCGTGATCTTTTGGACCACGCTATGCCACACGTCTCTTGTGCTTCTCCTGCGGAGTCACACGGAACTCCAAGACTTCAGGCGCAACGCCCGGCCAAGTCCTTCGACATCAGCCTGACGTTGTCCCGTCACCTCGGGTTCTACCTGTCGGCTCTTGCTTGCAAAGCTCGAACCGGCGGATTGCCCTTGTCCCTTCACTGTCGCTGTTTGGCGTGAGTGCCGTGCTCGGCGCGACCGTTAGCGGCAGCTTAAACCGTTGGCCTCGGCTGCCTTTGCACTCCAGCTTCCAGCACAGCTCATTCTCGATTTGCATTGGGAATAAGCCTGCGGGGATGGGTTTGCATGAGTGACCACAAGTGGCGCGGGTTTGTAGGAATTGCCCGCTTTGGCCGGCTTGCGCCGGTTTATCTGATGACATCATGCTGCCAAATTGAAATGAACCGTAGAATGAAATTGGAATCCCGTGCTGGAATTGCACCAGCCTCTGCGGCTTTGCGGGCCACCGCCTGAGCTGCTCGGCCAACGGGATGGGATCAGATTTCGACGACTAACGTTGGATCGAAACCCGACTCTTATTCAGCGGGGGCCCTTGTGGACAGCGCAACAATCAAAGATGATTTGCGCATCTCACGGGCAAACGTGATTCAACTGGAATCAAAGAATCAAGCAGCTGGAAAACTCCCTGCTCCCATTCGTCCGACATCAATCATTACGCGCTTGCCCACCATTAGGTTAAACGGCCTCCCTCGGTCGCCGGGCGTTGCCCGGCTTAAGCCGAACGACTGAGCGCACCTAGCGGCTTTGCTGTGCTCAAATTGGTCTCTCGTCCTTGGATTGGTTCGCCCCGATATTCAACCTCAGGAACGTGAGTCGTTGCTGCTAATCCGATGCGCCATTTTTCGGATGCACTGTTGCCTCTAGCTTTTCCCATCCGTCGGGGCCCCCGTGAATTTTATGGACCGGAGAAGTAACATGGTTTCTTTGTGTGCTCAGCGATCGCTTTGACAAGCGCTGTGGCGACGCCTCGCTTCCTGCTCGTCCTGGCCACCCACATGTTCACGATCTCGCTCCACAATCGGTCATCGCCATCAAATTTTTCCGCCTTCACGTTCCATGGCATACCGGCGACCCAATGCCCGCCCCGCACCGCTGCGGCGATCCCGTTGACTTCGTTGCGTCGCCATATCCCGAAATCCCAGGGAACTTCTCGACGTGCGTTAGAGAGCAAGTCTTCGATGTCACAGATGGCGCGCCTAATTTGGGCATTGCGCAGCTTCGGTCCCAAGGCTTGCAAGAAACGTGTGTTTCCGCAGGGGATCCCCTGCGGGTCCGGAACGAACAAATAGTCGCCGTCTTGCAGGTTCGATTTGATGCCATCGTCGAGGACCTGATTGGATTTAGCCTTCCGCGCTGCCTCAACCTCCTGCCAGACATCTGATGTTGAATCTCCCGTTCGATAAAATGACGCACCCCCCCAGCCGCCCTTTTGGCCATCCTTCCACAACCTTTTCTTCGCTTTCTGATGCCACGCAAACAGTCCCTCGGTTCGTGATACGTCTTGGGGGGTGATTTTATCCTTAAGACCAACCTCGCCGCTGAAGATGGAGATGAGCAAAAGCAGCCTGAAAAAGATTGAATCTGCATCGGCCGGCAGTTCATCGGATCCAAAGTGGTTGTAAACGCGCGGCTGCCTTACGGCGTCCAGCCGCTGCTGCACCACTTTGGTGAGGCCTTCTTTCCAACTTTTGCGTGCGTCTTCCGATATGGATTCCGGGTGAAAAGGCGGTCGCCCCATAACGCAGTCCGCACACAAAACCTCCTTCCAAATGCTTGGCTGTAACCAAACCTCTCCGACGAGGCGGCCAACGCACGGCATTGAATCTTCTGCCGCGCCTGACATCATCAGGTTTGCAGAGTATCCAACTGGGATGAGTACAGACCCGTCGATCGACATATTCATCATACCCTGGTGGTCATCGTACGAGTCATAGAATAAAAACTCTCCCTCATCCAAAATGGGTTTCGTCCCTTCGCGAAGAGCGTCAAGCAGCTCCCGCAAGCAGTGATCGTATTCCGGAACATCTGGAGCCTTTGCGACCGCCCAGAGACGTGGAAACATATCGTACAGGCGAGCCAGCTTACCTGCCGCTCCAGACATGACTCCCAGGGCTAGCGTCGCAGGTAACGAGAGACTGCAATTGAGCGTTTTGGCCAACTCTCGAACGATGGGCTGGGCAAACTCCGGCATGCAATCGACCGGGTAATTGGCGTGGAATTGTTTCATGGCGTTACCAGTGGCGATTGGCAGCGTAAGTTACTTTTTCCACCGCATGAATTCCTGAGGGTCGAAGTCTCTCAAGGGGTAATAGGGTTGCTTTGTCTTTCCCATCACCCGGTTGGCCGCATCTTTTCTCCGCTTGTCCTCCCGAAAAAATGTTATCAAGAGATCGAAGAATTCTGGAGGCATCCAGTCGTAGTTCCACGGGTGAGCCTGCGGGCGCAAATTCCTCATTAACAAGAGGTCAAGTATTCTGTGGCTTTGCAAGCATTGCGCCCCAAATG
>JBEKOS010000467.1:0-3861 GCA_049521535.1 Terriglobales bacterium
GCTGCCGCGCGTGCGGACATTCACCGCGGCGGCTTCCGCCTCTTTATCGCCTACCACCAGCAGGAATGGAACCTTCTGCATGGCGTGCTCGCGGATCTTGGCGTTCATTTTTTCGTTGCGCGGATCCATGTCCACCCGCACTCCAACCTGCTTGAGGCGGTCGGTGACTTTGGTAGCGTAGTCCACGTGACGCTCGCTGATCGGAATTACCACGGTCTGCACCGGCGACAGCCACACCGGAAACGCGCCGGCATAATGTTCGATCAGCACGCCGAAAAAGCGCTCGATGGAGCCATAGAGAGCGCGATGCACCATCACCGGCTGGTGGCGCTGGCCGTCTTCGCCCACGTATTCGAGTTCGAAGCGGGCCGGCAGGTTGAAGTCGAACTGCACCGTCGAAAGCTGCCATAGCCGGCCAATGGCGTCCACCAGCTTGATGTCGATTTTGGGCCCGTAGAATGCCGCCTCTCCGGGGATGGTCTTGAACGGAATTTCGCGCCGTTGCAGTGCATTTTCCAGCGAGCGCGTTGCCATCGCCCACTGCTCGTCGGCGCCGGCAAAGTTCTTGCGATCATTCGGGTCCCAGGTGGAGAGTTCCACCTCGAAGCGCTCGAAACCGTAGGTATGCAGCGTGGCGAGCGCAAAATCAATGCAGCCCACAATTTCGTCTTCGACCTGTGCGGGCGTGCAGAAGATGTGTGCATCATCCTGGGTAAAGCCGCGCACGCGCAGCAGGCCGTGCATCACCCCGGAGCGCTCATAACGATAGACGGTGCCCAACTCGCCCAGGCGGACGGGCAGATCGCGATACGAGCGCAACTGGTCCTTGTAAATCAGGATATGAAACGGGCAGTTCATGGGCTTCATGCGGTATTCGGCGTCGTCCAGCTCCATGACGTCGAACATGTTCTGCGCGTAGTAGCCTTCGTGCCCGCTGGTCTGCCATAACTGGCGCCGTGCCACATGCGGCGTGAAGACCAGCGAGTAGCCGCGCCGCAGGTATTCGTCACGCATCCAGTCTTCCATCAGCTTGCGCATCAGGCCGCCCTTGGGATGCCAGAAGATCAGTCCCGGCCCGGCCAGCTCCTGGATTGAAAAGAGGTCGAGTTGCTGGCCCAGCAGGCGATGATCGCGCTTCTTGGCCTCTTCAATCTGGCGCATATGATCGTCCAGTTCCTTTTTGGAAAAGAACGATGTCCCGTAGATGCGTTGCAACTGCGGATTCTTCTCGTCTCCCAGCCAGTATGCGCCTGCAATGCTGAGCAGCTTGAATGCCTTGATACGCCCGGTCGACGGGATATGCGGGCCACGGCAAAAGTCCGTGAACTTGCCCGTCTTGTAGATCGAGACTTTTTCGTCGCCCTTGGTGAACTGCTCGATGAAGTGGCACTTCATGAAGTCGCCTTCATCACCGAACTTCTTCAGGCTCTCGTCGCGGGGCAGGAACTCGCGGGCATAGGGCTCGTCGCGCTGGACTATCTCCTGCATTTTTTTCTCGATATTCAGAAGGTCTTCGGGCGTGAATGGCTTCTCTCGGTGGAAATCGTAGAAAAAGCCGTCAACCGTCGCCGGACCGTGGCCGAGCTTAGTTTCGGGAAACAGCTCGAGCACCGCTGCGGCCATCAGGTGCGCCGACGAATGGCGATATACCGAGAGCGCTTCGGGGTCCTTGTCGGTAAGGATGCGCAGCGGCGTGTCGTGCTCCAGCGGGCGCGTGAGGTCTATCAGATCGCCGTTGGTGGCCGCCGCCAGGGCCGCTGAAGCCAGACGGGGACTGATGGATTGCGCCACTTGCAGCGGCGTGGTGCCTTTGGGCAGCTCTTTTTCGCTGCCATCCGGGAGCTTGATCTTAATCGTGTCAGACATGGGGAACTCTTCTTGCAGTTTAGCATTCGCCTCAAAGATCGTCCCTCCGGGACTCATGGCTTTGCACCTCTGATCCCGGGGCGGCAGCTCTGGATAAATGTTGTCGCTATCGTCCTAGCCCTGGAGGGGCGGAACAGATGTCCTCGGCGCCATGAAGCTCAGGGCGCGGCTGATGAAAGCTTTCAACTTGGGACGCTCAACCACTGCGTCGAGCATGCCTTTTTGCAGCAGGAATTCGCTGCGCTGGAACCCTTCCGGCAGCTTTTGACGGATGGTCTGCTCGATCACGCGCGGACCCGCGAAACCGATCAGCGCGCCCGGCTCGCCGATGTTCAAATCGCCCAACATGGCAAAAGACGCAGTGACGCCGCCCGTTGTTGGGTCCGTGAGGATGGAAATATAAGGAATGCCGGCCGCATCCAGCCTGGCCAGGGCGGCAGAAATTTTCGCAAGCTGCATCAGGCTGATGCTGCCTTCCATCATGCGTGCCCCGCCGGAGGCGGAGACGATAATGATCGGCACCCGCTCGGCCAGCGCCCGCTCGATGGCACGCGTGATTACCTCGCCCATCACCGCGCCCATAGAGCCTCCGATGAATGCGTACTCCAAAGCCGTGATGATTACTGGACGCCCATCCATGAGCCCTTTGGCGTTGATGATCGCGTCCCCCAAACCGGTATCCGCCTGCGCCTTCTTGAGCCGCTCGCTGTATGGGCGCAGGTCGGCGAACTTCAACGGGTCGGTGGAACGAAGATTGGCGTCGAAGATTTCGTACCTGCCGTCGTCGAATAGTTGTGCCAGACGCGTGTGGGCGTCAATGCGGAAGTGGCGGCCACAGTGGGTGCAAACGTTGAAGTTCGCATCCAGATCCTTCTTCCAGATGATCTTGCCGCACTGGTCACACTTCACCCACAGGCCTTCGGTCTTGACCTTCTTCTCGCCCGAAGCATCGATTCCACCCGGTTCGCGTTTAAACCAAGCCATAAGAAATTTAAGATTTCAGAATTAAGAATTAAGATTTCTTCTGGCCATTTTCAAGCCAGGTTTTCCTCCAAATTACCGCGCCCTCGTTGAGCGGTAATTCGTGACGCGGCAAATATTGCGACTAACTCATTGGCCTCGGATAACAATGGCTTAACTTGGTCCGCTCCGAGCACGCCAGTATCGACGATCATTTCAAGCCAGAATGCTGATTCGTCAGCTTCTTCGAGCGCAATTCACATCTTGGATACAAAGTCCGGACCCGAACGTGCACGGCATACCGCGCGATAATTTGCTGCCGTACCAGTGGCGGAACGCAGAAGCTGGTTCGCTATCACCATCGACTCAGCACTCGTTGGAAGCGATCGGGTTACCTTAATTACCCGAATCGCGAATTGCTTCGTTCGAGCCTTCAATTCCTCTGAAGTCATTACGCCGCCTGAAGGTGATTCCGAAACTCTTAAATCTGCAATCTCAAATCCTAAATTCCTAGTACTCGATCCCCCGCTGCGCCATCACGCCCTTTTCGTATGCGTGTTTTACCTGGCGCATTTCGGTCACCGTGTCGGCAACCTCGATGATGGCGGGATGCGCGTTCCGGCCGGTCAATATCACGTGCACCATCTCCGGTTTCTCGCGCAACGACTCGACCACTTTCGATGCATCCAGCATGCCGTAGCTGATGGCGTAATTGATTTCGTCCAGAATCACCAGGTCCCACTCGCCGCTGCCGATGGCCTGATTCGCTTCCTCCCAGGCCTCTTCGACCATACGCACATCTTCGGGATCAGTTTCAGCGCCGCCCACTTTTACGAAGCCGCGGCCCATCTGCTTCATAATGAACTTGTCGCCGAAGGCTTTTACCGCGTCGAGTTCGCCATAGTGCCATGAGCCCTTGATGAACTGCAGCATGAGCACGCGCATTCCCTGACCTACGGCGCGCAAGGCCGTACCCATGGCGGCAGTTGTCTTGCCCTTGCCGGGACCGGTGTTCACAATGATCAAACCACGCCT
>JBEKOS010000468.1:0-5310 GCA_049521535.1 Terriglobales bacterium
TTCCCAGGAGTAAAACATGAACCGCCGAAGACAGGTTCTCATTTTGGAAAGCGATGAGCATCTCCGAACGGAACTGGAACATGCGCTGGCCGGCGCAGGTTTCGACGCGGTCACCACCAGGGAATTTCGCGAGGCAGTGAATTTCCTTTTCTCGCGCGATATCGATCTCGTTCTAGTGGGCGATCAGCCGCGACCACATTGCGCGGGGGAGCTGTTGCGCCTGATGCGGCAAATGCAATGCGCTCCGAGCCGCATAGCGTTGTTGCCGGAAAGCACGACGGAGGCAGAAGACCTCCCGCGTCTTGGCTTGACCAATGGGCCGGAAGATCCATGGTGCGATGAAATTCTGGAGCTCGTGGGGAAGCAATTCGTTCGACGAGCACTGACCGAGGCAGCCTGAGAATCAAGGAACCGGGTTGCCGAGAGAGCGGTTATCTCTCTACGCCGCGCAGAAGACCACAAACGAAAATCATATGAGTGCTATCGTCTCCAATCCGTGCTTTTCGAGCCTGGAATCAGGGGCAGGACGCGAGCGATCGTTTGCAATCAGTTACATGGCTCAAGCGGTTGCTGTGGCGGTGTTGTTGTGGGTGGGCGCCAACCAGCGAACCGCTATAACGGCCCCGCCACCGTACCAGGTAACAGATCTCCTGGTACCGGTCTATGTGGCGCCTAGACCGATTAACGCTCCGCGACTTAAGGAACTGGCGCCGCAAGTCAAACAAGAGGCCGCACTAAAGCCGAATCCTGCGCCCAGGCTGGTTGCGCCTGCGCCTGAGCCCGCCGACGCTCCCCGCGTCATTCCGCAACCAACCACGCCAGATTTCCCGACCGCCACTATAGCAGTTGCGAAATCAATTCCTATCCGAGAACCGGTGAAAGTAGGTGGCTTTTCGGGCGTGCCGGCAGGAACTCCGACGGTCGCGAATGCCCCCAGTAAGGTGCAGACCGGAGGATTTGGCGATCCCAATGGAGTACCCGCCCGCAGCGATTCCCGCGGTCCGGCGACGATTGCCAAGCTGGGTTCGTTCTCCATGCCGGCGGGACTGGGCACGGGAAATGGCGCCGGCGGTTTATCGGGAAGTCCGGGACGAGTTGCGACCGGCGGTTTCGGCGACGCCAATGGAGCGGGTGCTGCAGGACACGGCAACGGCTCCGGCACGACTGCCGGAGTCCGCCAGGGAGGGTTCGCAGATGGTACGGCACGGGTTCAACCCGTTTCACAGCCATCCAGCGTGCCAGTGCGCGAAACCCCGGTAGAGGTTTTGTCGAAACCGGATCCGGTCTACACCGATGAGGCGCGGCGGTTGCGGGTTGAAGGCGATGTGGAACTGGAAGTCGAATTCAGTGCCACAGGCGTATTGCAGGTAGTCCGCGTGATTCGCGGGTTGGGCCATGGCCTAGATGAATCTGCCGTTGCCGCCGCCCGGCAAATTCGATTCAAGCCAGCCACGCGCAACGGAGCCACGATCGATTCCAAAGGGAGACTGGATGTCGTCTTCCAATTGACATAGCGGCACGAGAACTTTGCGCCGGATGCAAACAAAAAGCCAGCAGCGGGACATACCCATTGATGGAGAAAAACAAATGAATCTGACGAATCTTACGCGAACCCTGGCGAGCGCGCTGTTCGCATTGGCAGCGGCGCCGGCGGTGGGACAATCCGCTAAAGCAAACCTGGTTCCGCCGCACAGTTTCGAACTGCTGACGGGCCTTACCAGCATTTTCCAGATGGAATTTGCCCCCTTGGGTTTCGCTCAAATGATTATTCCGGACGAACGCGGTTTAAGTCGTGAAAACTACAACTTCAGTTTCGCGCGCCGCGAGTTCCTGGGAGACTTGCGCTGTCTGGTAATCGATGTGCAGCCAAAGCCGCATACCGGCGACGGCCGTTTCCTCGGGCGCATCTGGGTCGAGGACCAGGACTACACCATCGTGCGTTTCAATGGGACCTTCACACCAGCCACCTGGCGGGGTGTCTACCTGCATTTCGACACATGGCGATTGAACATGCAGCCGGCAGTCTGGCTGCCGGCCTTTGTTTACAGCGAAGAATCTAATCTCCCGTTCAATGTCCTGGGACACAAGGTAAGATTTAAGGCGCAAACCCGCCTCTGGGGCTACGCGCTGAACCGGGCCGGCCGGGGCGAGGAGTTCTCGCGCATTCAGGTGGAGTCGGATAACGGCGTGGTGGATCACAGCCACGGCAATCAGGATGCCGCACCGGTACAGGCGCAACGCGACTGGGAGCGCATGGCGGAACAGAATGTGCTGGACCGGCTGCAGAGCGCCGGCCTGCTTGCAGCGGAAGGCGAGGTAGACCAGGTGCTCGCGACGGTCATCAACAATCTGATTATCACCAACAATCTGGACGTACAGCCGCCGGTGCGCGCGCGGGTGCTTTTGACCACTCCACTGGAGTCCTTGACCATCGGAAACACGATTGTCGTGAGCCGGGGATTGCTTGACGTGTTGCCCGACGAATCCACGCTCGCCGCCATACTGGCGCACGAACTGGCGCATATTACGCTCGGGCACCGTTTTGAAACCAAGTATGCCTTTGGCGACCGCCTCATCTTCCCGGACGATGCGACGCTGCGCCGCATCAACTTTCACCGTGATCCCAAAGAAGAGGGCGAAGCCGATAAACTCGCGCTGCAATACCTGCAACACTCGCCTTACAAGGACAAGCTCACCGAGGCTGGTTTATTCCTGAAGCAGGTGCAGGCACGACGTGGCGAACTGCCGAACCTGGTACGCGCCCACCTGGGCAATGGCATGTTTTTCGGCAACGATATGCGTCTGGCGTCCCTGGCGACCACTGCTCCGGCGTTGCAACCGCGCGACGTGAAGCAAATTGCGTCTCTGCCCCTGGGCGGCCGGATCCACCTCAATCCCTGGAACGACGAGATCGAACTGAGCAAGGCGCCGACCGTGCCAGCCATGAAAGCACGCGAAAAAATGCCCCTCGAAGTAACGCCATGGTTCCCATATCTCGCTCGCTTCGGCACATCGCTTGCCAAGGACCTGCCCAATCAGGATGAAGTCGCACACAAGAGCGCGGAAGCGGGCAATCAACAGTAACGGCTGGATAACCGTTTCAGCAAGAAATCACCCTCGAGTCCGCATTCTGTTTTTTGGCATGAATACCGACGGTATGCATTTACTTGCGCGCCGTCGCTAATGCAACGGCGGGGCATCCTCCGGCACGCGATTTCCATCAAACTGAGTAAGCCACGGAGCTACTCGATTCCCTCGTCATTTTCGACGAGAACAAAAGAGGAACCAATCATGAAAAAACTACTTATGCTAATCGCAGCGATCACCTTGCTGGCAACCGCAGGGTGGGCTGACGACAACACCCGCACCAAGGAATTGGACAGGGTGCAGGCCTCCCAGACGGTGCTGCATGAAATCATGTCAGCGCCCGACAAAGGCATTCCGCGAGATATCCTCGCCGCTTCTGATTGCGTCGCGGTGATCCCTTCCATGGTGAAGGGCGGGTTCGTCTTTGGCGCAAATTATGGAAAGGGCATTGCGACCTGCCGTTATGGAGACAATCGATGGAGCGCGCCGGCGCCCATCAAGATTGAAGGCGGTAGCTGGGGGTTGCAAATTGGCGTCCAGGGCGTTGACCTGGTCATGACCATTCTGAACCGTAAGGGTATGGACCAACTGCTGAGCAGCAAGTTCAAGCTCGGTGCGGACGCGTCGGTCGCAGCTGGTCCGGTGGGCCGGGAGGCCAGCGGCGATACTGACTGGAAAATGCGGGCCGAGGCGCTTACGTACTCGCGCGCGCGTGGCGTCTTCGCAGGGATCACCCTGAACGGCGCGGTGCTCGTTCAGGACCGTGACGATACGGAAGCGATGTACGGCAAAGATGCTTCCTTTAAGAACATCCTGACGGGTCAGGTGCCGGCGCCGGCGGAAACGCAGCCCTTCGTAGACGAGGTCGCACGTTATTTCAGCGCAGCCAAGGCGCATGAAAAAGCCCGGGCTGACGGCCTGGATGGAACGCAAGCCGCGGAGCTCCAGCGTGTGAGCGCGACTGGAAATGCCGGTTCCCTTGCAGCTCAGGATCCGCAACAGAATTCGCAAGTCCCGGCGAGCACGATGAAGCTATCTCGTGAGCAAGTCAAGAGCAACATCGAGAACGCCTTGCAAAACACCAAGGGACTTTCCTCAAGCAAGGTTACGGTTTCTGTAACCGACGAGACGGTGGCTCTCACTGGTTCAGTACCATCCGAAAGAGACAAGGCTGCAATTGATCGCATCGCCATGGACAACGCCAGCGGACGTCAGGTCGATGATAGCGGCCTAAGCGTAAAGTAGGATGAAAGGATGCCTCGTTCCGGCTGTTGGTCTTTGGCAAGACCGACAGCCGGTCTTCATTTGCCTTTAGGCTGTTATTTGGTTGGCCCCGAGAGTGTTGGATAAGGAGGGCCAGGATGCCCGAAGCGAAGACATTGAAACGTGCTCGCGGCGATCTGAGAGCAGGCAAGTCGCCTGGCACCGCCGCAGGCGAGCTCGTCCGCGAGGAAAAGGGTTCATATACGCGAGGGTAAGCACGGAGCTCGCTCGACCAAGCAGGCTATCGCCATTGGATTATCCGAAGCCCGGCGTGCTGGCGTGCCGCTTAAACCTCCCGCCAGGGGGAAGACTTCAACCGTGGCTCGTCGATCAACAGAGCGTGCCTATTATTAGGGGCAATGCGGCGGCCAGATCAGTCATCCGTCAATGCGGCGTTCGCGCGCCTCCCTGCACGCGTTGCAACGCGAGCCCCGCAGCGCGGCATCTGCCCAGAGTCTATCCCGTCAAGCCCGGCAATCTGCTCCCCGGCGGAAACAGAAGGCCTAACGTGTCTTAAGAAGTTCTGGGGCTATTGGGTTTGATCTGCCCGGAACTTGACTCCCTGACCCACATAGAGGTGGCCGGGTATTTCGGAGCGCTCCTCAGCACATGGGAAAATCGCTCACGGTTGATCACTCGGTGGCAGGGGCGTTGGATCAACCTTCTGTTCGATCTTTATTATTTTCTCAGGCGCATGTTTGGCAAATAGACGGCGCAGATCGGGCCAGAACTCGCGCAGTATGTCGGCGGCGCCATCAGCTCCAATTCCTTCCACAGTACCCGTCAAAGTCGCCCGAAAGCCTCGCTCGTCGCTGGGATAGTAGGAGTTCTCGAGAGAGCGGGCGACCAGTCTGCCCAGCACTTCTGAGCTATTGAATGTATTGCCGTCGTTGTCACTACGGGTTTCCAGAATGCGCGTCGCGGCGTACAACGCGCGGGACTTCTTAGAGCCCCGGCCGA
>JBEKOS010000469.1:0-3856 GCA_049521535.1 Terriglobales bacterium
GTATGCCAGGTCGTATTCAGCCATGTTGGCAACGCTCTTCGGTCGTGTTGGGAAAAACTGTAGCGGACTGGTTGGCACGATCAGGACCGCCAGCGAGAGCAATCCATTGAGTAGCCCGTAATGAAACTTGTAGTAGTCTCGATATAGCGTTGAGCTATTCCCGAACTGCACCTCCACAAATACTCCGTTTTTGCTGGCATCTCCGATCAGTCTCGGGTTGTCGCATAGCCTTGGCTGAAGAGTCCATCCCCGCTTACGAAACTCGACAGCCAAGGCTTTATTGTAGCCTGTCTGATGCGAATACTTCTTGTCGGATGCTTCTAAGTGAAACTCACCGGTCCAAGCAACGCTGGCGATGGCCTTTTCAATTTCTAAGATCTCTGGAATGTTGACTAGCAGTTTCGGGCTACAGCAAAAATGTTCGCACTTGAACTTCATTTAAGATCCGGTCCCATCCGTTCATGATCCGATTAGCTCAACCAATGGAAACTAACGCAGGTCTTCAGTCGCCATTACGTTTCGCCCATCGGGCTGCGACGGCCTTCCTCGCGATCTCCTTCCGGCGTTCCGGTGTAATGGTTTCCAGGCGGCGCTTCCCGCCGATGCGTCCGCCCTCCGCGCCCATCTTAACGAAATATGCTCGTATGTCATCAGGTAGCTGTTGTTTCGCCATGGTGGTCTCCCTATGCGGCTTTCAGCAATTCATCTACATCCCACACGCGGCTGGTAATACCCGCTTCCATCGCCGGAGTAACGCGGAGTGCCTGATGAACGCGGCAGAAATTATAGAACGCGAACCACAGGCAGTAGGCATACCATTGTCCCACTTCTTGCTGAAGGCGTTGGTCAGTCGCGTCATGCGCCGCATCCCCATGCGGATTGAAAGGTTCTGGCGCTCGATATGGCTGGTGCAAATTTTAGTCTTGTCGGGGTTGCCTATTATCACCACCGGCTTGGCGTCAATCACTTCGGGCGGGCTATAGCGCCGCTCTCCGTCTTCAGGTTGCGCATAGGTCTTGATGAGCATGGCATAGTCCACGCGATCCCCAAGTGTGGTGGTGATTGAGGAATTGTACGGCTGAAAGCCGTCTGTCGTAACCTGGAACCGTTGCGCCGCAGTTGCACCGCGTAGCCCTTCGATAAAGGCATCAGTCGTAGCCTGGTCGCGCCGCCCAAGGGCGAAATTCAGGACCAACTTGGAGTATCGCTCGATTGCTACAAAGCAGTAGGCATCACCGATGCTGTTGTCGTGCGCCTCAAACGGGAGCTTATGCGCCTCTTTCTTCCCGACGTATCCCCAGATCTCATCACATTGAACGTCCTTTACCGGCACGTTCACCAGTAGCTTGCCCATGATGCGCTCACAATTCTTGCCAGCGTGCTCTAGCATCGCAAGCACGGTCTTCGGGTCAACGTCGCACAGCCGCGCCGTAGAACGCACGCTGTTGCCTTCCAAGAGGCATTTCAGAATCATAGTCACCGTCGCTTTTTCCTTCCGTACGTCCTCCCCGAAAGGCTTCTCTTGCGGCTCCGTGAACCGTTTGCCGCATTGCTGGCACTTGTACCTCTGGACGGCATTCCAGCCCTTACCGGCCTTCACCATGTCGCTTTTGCAGTTGTGGCACGTCACGCGAATCTCCTTGATTCGCGCAACCAAAAGCCGGATAATGGACTTGGACAGTCTGTGCGGCTTCGGTCGCGCGGATTTCGGCCCCGGTAGCGATTGGCGTCGTTGCTGGGGCCTCTTCTCTCACAACTCCATTATGCTATACCCCCTATAGTATTGTCAAGAGGATCGACAAAAAAGATTTAGCAGATTGCAATATCCCGGCTAACGGAACACTACCGGATTTGACGGGTCGAGCGGCTTCTTGTAAAATCATGTAAAGCATGGGTGACTGGACCCGCTGCTAACGCAAGCCCCAGCCGACGATTCCTGGGATAATGATGATTAACCTGCAAGCGATCTGGGAGCGATGCCGCCGGGTGCTTTCATCTTTGGCCGCCTATTTCACGGGTGCCTGGCCACTGCTGGCCATCACGCTTTTCATTCAGGCGCTGTCCGCGCAAGTGGTACAGGGAACTCTCGACAGCGTCACTAACGCAACTTGTGAGATCGCCGGTTGGGCGCGCGATCCGACGAATCCGGCGCCCATAGACGTCAGCATTTACCGGGACGGAGACGCTACCTCAGGAACCCTCGTCCAAACGTTCTTGGCGAACCTGCCGCGAACCGACCTTCCATATCCCGATCAAAACCACGGCTTTGATCAGACATTCTCGACCAATCCCCTACTCGCCGACGGGAAGGCCCACAGCATCTATGCGTATGGTGTAATAGCGAGTGGCGCCACGGGACCACTCAACGGCAATGGAAAAACCATCCAGTGTGCCTCACTTGGCACCACTATGACCGCCAACGTGAGGGACTATGGCGCAACCGGGGACGGTGTTACTGATGATTCAAACGCCATACAAACCGCCATTGATGACGCTCTACCTGGCGGCACCGTCCTCGTTCCGGCCGGAACCTACATGCTTGGGACGGGCCATTACACGCTAGATTATGGTCAGATAATTGACGGCGTCTCGAGTGAGTCGTACGCCTTAAAGCTGTGGAAGAACGTGACGCTGCAGGGCGTGGGTCGCGCTTCGATTCTCAAACTAATGCCGGTAAGGCTGGGCATCGGATTCTTTTTGGCGGACAACATCCTTGTCGAAGAGCTCGTATTCGACGGCAACGGCGCACAACGACTTCAACTGGATCCTGCCACTGGGATCAGCTACGGTTGGCCACAGGGGCTGATCGTGTCGGGGCTTTGGGACGGCTCGAACCCAAACCCAGGGTCGAAGGTATTTAGTGATTCTGAGCTTCGTTATGGGTTGGAGGACGCGACTGGCGGCCTGCCGGCGCCGGGTCTGACCGTCGAGGGGTGCTACATTCACGACAACGGTGCATCGGCATTTGATCCAAGTTCGAAATCTCAGGGTGGTGGCGTCGCGGCATCTCTCAACGGCGGCAGCAACCAAGTCGCAACCAACAACGTAATCATCGGTAATACATTTGGTCCGCGCGTGGGGTTTGGGTCGGTTGGGACCACCGTCTCGTACAACGTAACCCTCGGGAATTGCGGCCCAGGCCTGACGCTCGGAGGAGCCGAGGATACGCCCCCTCCCGAGCCCGAGTCGGGATTCTCCGTTTTACATAACTGGGTGGAAGGAAATGGTGGTGCCTGTGAGCAACCCGGACTTTTGGTCTGGGGCGGCCAAGACGGCACGATCTCCAACAACTTCGTCTTGAATAACGCGCCGTACACTGGGGTGCTGTTTGCTGATAAGGGAGCTGGTTGGCCGGCATCCCTTGACTGGCAGGTGCAGGGCAACATTATTCAGAACAACCAATCGACTGGATTGGATATAACGATGAACTCCAGCGGAATAGCCGTTCAGGGGAATCAGATCATTGACAATGGCGCCTCCCTAGCCGATCAGGTTTATGTTGATCCGGCAACCGCGGGCGGAGTGAACGCTGACTGGCCTACCGCGAACACCATTTCTTACTCTCCGCTAAGCTCCACGACCGTTCCAGCGTTCGTCGCGGCGGGGATTGTTAATGCGGCAAGCGAGCAACCGGGCGCCATCTCGCCCGGCGAAATCCTTGCGATCTATGGGTCGAATCTGGGCCCGACGAAGCTCGTTTCGGCGTCGCCAAATTCGGACGGCCGCTTCGAAAGGGGTTCCTGTCCCAAGAGTGTAATTGACGATAAGCACTTTCGCAGCAATGAGTTGCGGCTCGGCGGCCTGAACGAGATTCCTTCAAAGACGGGTGGTCGGGCGATATCTGGAAACCCGAAGC
>JBEKOS010000470.1:0-3856 GCA_049521535.1 Terriglobales bacterium
GAGTACGTGAAGGTCGAAAACTAGAAGTGATTTTTATCAACAGCGGCTGGACGCGAGCGAAGCCGCCCGCGCTGCAGTATTCTCTCGCCACTCGCTGGCATTGATTAGGGCCAACGCCAGCGAAGTAAGCCTTTTCTATTCGGAGTCTCCGCGCCGCTGTAGGCGGCTCTTGGGATGGGCAATCGCAGGTTGCTGCTCACGCACCGCAGCGACCTCAATCTCGTCAGCTGATATGCCGGCGCGAACTCGCGCCTCAGCCAGGTGCTTATGAATCTGCTCCGCAAGATCTGCCTGTCCGGCAGAGGCCGGCAAGGTAGCCGCTTTGTGGAGGATAGTAATCGCCTCCGAGTACTCTCGTCGGCGCAGATACACAAAACCCATCGTGTCCAGCACATCAGGGTTGCCGGGCATGAGTGCGTCGGCTTTTTCGGCCAGAGTCAACGCACGGTCCAACTGAATTCCCTGCACTGCATAAAGCCAGGCCAGGTTATTGGCGGCAACGCCGCTATGCTCTCCCTCGCGTAGCGCCGACTCGTATTGGCGGATAGCCTCGGCTGTATCTCCGCGTTGCTCCGCCGAGACCCCTGCCAAGACGCCCGCGGTCCCTGGTTCCGCTAGGCTGTCCGCTGAGGCGGAAGGTCGCGCCGGTGCGGCAGGCCCCGTCGCTCCCTGGCGCCCGTCGATTTCCGCTGCCAGGCGTTGCGCTTCCCGCGACCCGTGGTCTATGGCCAGCGCGCGTTGCGCAACGGACTGGGAGGCAGTCACGTCGCCAAGCGCGAGCAACAATCGCCCATACAAAACCAGGGCTTGCAGATTTTCTGGCTCGTCCCGAACAAGCTGACGCAAGCGATCACCGGCTCCGGTCATGTCACCATACTGCAATTCCATCTGCGCCAGTGCCAGACGGGCGGGAACATAATCACGGTCAAATTCAAGAGCTTGCAGCCAGGAATTCTGCGCCTCGGTAGTCGCACCGCCACGATATTGGGCCACTCCCAGAACGTAAGTTGCGGCCGCCGATTTCGGCGCCAGTTCGACTGCCGTCTTCCCATGAAATTCCGCCGCTGTCACCTCGTTTGCAGCCAAGTCGATCTCCGCCTGAAGCATTGCCGTTGTCGCGGGGTCCAATTCCTTGCGGAAACGCACGAAGTGCTGCCGGGCTATGGTCAGGGGCTGCCGTACATCCCGCGAAGGCGGCGGAGTCACCAGGTCGGCTTCAATGATGCGTGCGGCCATGGCCACATGAAGTTCCCGATCCTGGCTGGAATCGCGCGGCGTCAGCCAACTGTTGTCCACTGAGCGCATCGACAGTAAATACCGGGATAAAGCGCTACGTCCGTCGCCGGAAAGCCACTCAAAATCTGCCAGTGCCGCAGGACGAGACGGTTGCATGGCATCCACGCGGCGCAAGACAACTTCGGCCTCATCCTTGCGCGACGTGCGCACCAGAAACTGGGCGAGTTGGAGGTTCGCCGCCGGGCTGTCCTCGCGGGCGACCGCCTGGCGGTAGGCGGCTTCCGCCGCAGCAATATTGCCTGACTGTTCTTCTAGTCGCGCCAATGCCTGCAAGGGTATCGCGCTCTCCGGCTGGGCTTGGGACGCAGCCTGCAAGACTATCCGAGCTTCATCGGGACGCCGCTCACGAGTCAGGATTTCGCTGAGCGACATGGCGATGGGGATCCGCCCAGGGTGTTCTGCAAGCACTCCTCGAAATGAGGTTTCGGCTAATTGGATTCGTCCGGTCACTAACGCTGCGGCGCCGGTCAGCGCAAGCGTCTCCGGGTCTCGATGACCTTCATTCAGCAACGCTTGGCCCTGTTCGAGAGCCATATCACCCGCTCCTCCGGCAAGGAAAAATCCACCGACCCGCAGGCGTGCATCGAGATTGGAAGGGTCAAGAGATGCAGCCTTTTGGAAGTTCTCAAATGCCTTGCGTCCGGCACCGAGCCTCCAGAAACAGTCGCCCAGTCGAAAATGGGTGCGGGACCGCCATTGCCGGTCTTTTTCGGGTATCCGTTCCAGCACGCCTTGGTAGAGGCGACCGGCCGCCTCGATCTGTCCCCCTTGTTCCATCTGGTCAGCCAGTGCAAACTCAACGCGGCCGATAAAAGAGGAGCGCTCCCAGGCGGTCACATTCGGCCTGCCGGTGAGCACGATCATCAGGCAACAGACTACGGGAAGGAAAAGAGCCACGCGGCAGATACGATCCAGAACCAACTTGGTTCCGGTCAGTGGCAAGGCATCGCTTTTTTGCAGTTCAGTCATACGATCATCTTCGGGAAGCAGCCTGAGCCAGTTACTGTTCCGTCTCGCCGGAACCTCGGAGCTCCCTTACACCTTCATCATGCCGGAAGCACCTTTCAAAGCAAAGAAATTTGTTACTAAAGGTCGAAAATAAATGTGGGGGGGCTTGCTTTTTTTTGTTGACAGGGTGCCGGATTTTGTAAATTGGCTCCTGCGGTTGACCTAAGGATATCCGCTGACTCATACCAACAGGGACGTTTCAATCCCCTCTTGGGAAAGCTGTTTCTTGAGGTTCTATTGCCAAAAATGTGTCTAAGGAGATCTAAAGATCTTCGTTCAGCCTGCCGTGGCCCTAAGTTGTCCGCAGGCGGCATAGATGTCTCGCCCTCTTGGACGCCGAATAAAAGTTGGGATGCCCGCGCGGACCAGGACGCCCTGAAACCGCAAAATCTGCTCGTCGGACGGCGTTTGGAACGGTATCTCGGATCCCGGATTCAGCGCGATCAGGTTTACCTTGCAGCGCAGGCCGCGCACCAGGTCTGCGACCTCGCGGGCATTTGTCGGCAAATCATTGACATCACGCAGCAAGACGTATTCAAACGTCAGGCGCTCGCGCAAACGCAGCGGGAAGTCCCGGGCGGCGCCGATTAACGCCTCCAGGTTCCATTTGCGATTAATCGGCATCAGCCGTTCACGCAGCCCGTCGTTGGAAGCGGTCAGCGAGATTGCCAGCTTGGGCCGAACCTCCTCGCGCCCGAACTCCTGGATTCGGGGCACAATTCCTACGGTGGATACTGTCATGCGCGATGGCGGAATGCCGACTCCCTGTGCCAGCAGGCGGACCGCTGTCATAAAATTGTCGTAGTTCAGAAATGGTTCGCCCATCCCCATGAAGACCAAGTTAACCCGCAAACTGGGATCTTGGATTGTTGGCTTCGAAATTGATGAAAAACTGGAGCCGCTTTGCAGTTGCTCTTCTCTTCTGTGTCTCTGATGCTCTGTCGGAGGTTCCGGGCCTAAATCGCCCAACCGGTCGTTCAATACTGCAATGACCTGCCCCACGATTTCGCCCGCGCTTAGGTTGCGCTTGAGACCGAGCAACGCTGTCATGCAAAATTTACAATCTGCGGCGCAGCCTGCCTGGCTGGAAACGCAGATTGTAGCCCGGCGATTGAAGGTCGTCGACCTCCGATCAGTTCCCGGCACTATGCCGGCCGAAGACTGCCGGAGCGGAACCGGTTCCCGGTCACCCACCTCACCGCCATCCCCGTCCGGCATCCAAACCGTCTCAACGGTTTCAGCGTCAGCCAGTCGCAAAAGGTAGCGAATGGTTCCGTCCGCAGAATGAAATTTCTGTTCGATTTGGGGCAATCCCACGGAATGTTTCGCGCTTAAACGGTCGCGTAAGCTCACCGGCAAGTTAGTGATCTCCCTAATGTCGGCGATCCTGTGCTCATACAGTCCGGTGAATAACTGCGCGCCGCGAAATGCAGGCTCGCCACAATCCGCAGCAAGCTGTGTAAGCTGTTGAAGAGTAAGGCCTAATATCATTGATGAGGTTTTGTCGCTCATGTACTGCTTGGCCCCAAGTTAGATTCGCCGCGCTGCTCCA
>JBEKOS010000471.1:0-3844 GCA_049521535.1 Terriglobales bacterium
CGGAGATATTCGAAACCGAGCCGCGGTAGGCGCGGCGCTCAACGGAATCGATGCTGTAGTGCACATGGCGGCCCTGGCGCACATCGGGGAATCGGTAGTACAACCCGCCAGATATTTTGACAACAACGTAGGCGGGACGCAATGCCTTCTGGACGCAATGGTCGAGCGCGGCGTCCGGAGTTTTGTGTTCTCGTCGTCCTGTGCGACGTACGGTGTGCCAGAGCGGATTCCCATCACTGAGAATACGCCGCAAGTTCCGGTCAATCCTTATGGACAAAGCAAATTATGCTGCGAATTCCTGACGCGGTCCTATGGCCGTGCATATGGGATGCGATTTGCGATTTTGCGATATTTCAATGCCGCCGGTGCGGACGAAAGCGGAGAGATAGGAGCCCTCCATGATCCAGAAATGCGGCTGGTGCCGCTGGCCATCCGTTCCGCACTTGGCTGGGACCGCGCGCTGCAGGTGTTCGGCAATGATTTCTCGACGCCCGACGGCACTTGTATTCGCGACTATGTTCACGTGAACGATCTGGCAGAGGCGCACTTACGCGCCTTGGACGAGATTAGTGCCGGTCGGCCGGAACTGGTAGCAAACCTGGGCAGCGGGCGCGGACATTCGGTGTTGGAGATTGTGAACGCAGTGCGAGAAGTGACCGGAAAAAACGTGCCGGTCGAGATGGTGGGACGACGCGAGGGCGATCCGCCGGTGCTTGTGGCAGACATCAAACGGGCTCGGGAACTGCTGACTTGGCAGCCCAGGCGCGACCTCTCCGCAATTATCGCCACCCAGGCCTCTTGGATGCAGAATGCCCGGGAGCAAGGCTGGGATTTAGCGGTGCATCGTCTTCTAGCCACTACAGCCGACTGTGCCGATGCGCAGAACGGTAAGCGCTGAGGGGTAGGACTAGAGAATAAAATGGGTATTGACTTTCATACGGCGAGATTTTTGTTGACGGCCACAACGGACTGGGGAATCAATCTCGGTTCTACCGCCACGATTGGGCACCAGCACTTTCTGGTTACTGAAGCGCAGCTTCAGAACCTGGAGGAGGAATTCAATCTAGCTTGGGCGACTCCGGAGTTGTCGAACGCTCGCGGAAAATTTGCTGATCCATTTCTGCGCTGCCTGGGCGCGCGCGCAATCGCGTCGCTGGATGCGTCGCCATACGAGGCGGCAGACATTATTCATGATATGAATCAGCCCATCCCTTCGGAGTGGATTGAGAAATTTGATACTGTTTTCGATGGTGGTTCGCTCGAACATATCTTTAACTTCCCCACTGCCGTGCGAAACTGCATGCAAATGACCCGCATAGGGGGACACTTCATCGGAGCAAGTCCGGCAAACGGCTGGTGTGGGCACGGATTCTACCAATTCAGCCCGGAACTCTATTTTAGAGTGTTCTCGGCGGCCAACGGCTTTCGCGTCAGGCGAGCCATGATGTACGATTCGTCGGGGCGCTGGTACGAAGTCGAGGATCCCGCACAATTATGCCAGCGCGTAGAGCTTTCGGCTCCAACCCTCAGGATCTTGTTTATTTTCCTCGCACAGAGGATCGCCGACGCGCCTTTGTTCGAGATGGCTCCTCAGCAGAGCGACTATAGTCGGGTCTGGCGCGGCGAAAAGCTGGCCGAGAATGCCGCATCGCCCAGCGAGTCAAGCTTAAAGAAAATCGTAAAACCTGGAATTTTGGTGACTGAGCGATTGTTTCCGGCAGTACGGCGCATGACCAACAAGATTCGCGACTACCGCTATCGGCGTACCGTAGCGCAACAGACGATCCGGGGACTGTACGCGCCACAATTGAAGCGAGTGGAAAGCCCGCGCCAAGCGCAGCCACCAACCGCATGAACCTAACCTGCTGACTTTCGTTAATTTCGGCGCCGTCTTCCCACCTCTTGCATGTACTCTCCGCTGGCTGTCCGCTTAGGTCTCGCCTGCCAGCCGGTCCCGCTGAAACCAGATTTCGTCAAACCACTGGGTCTGTCGCAAGGAACTCGGCACAAAACTGTGTTGGATCAGCAGTTCGCGGCATCGGTGCGTGTCACACAGGTTGTGGTGAAGTTCCATCGCTCCCACATTCACCTTGTCGAGCAAGGCCGGGTAATTCTCCAAGAACGCGAGCTCAGCGCCCTCGACGTCGCACTTCAGCAGATCGATACTCTCGGCTGGGCGTGTGAGCTCTTCGAGATCAACATAGGGAACCAGGATCTTCTTCTTGTAGTGATCATGATTCAGACTATTGCCAATGTGGAAGGAAGATTCGTGAAGATAAGCGCTGCCGCTGCGCTTTCCCGCCAAACCTGAAGCGAATTGGAGCGTTACGTTCGGTGGCACCTGCAGTGTCAGGCGCGCTTGGAGTTCACGCATAACACCAGGGCTGGGTTCGACCATGAACAGCCGAATCGGAAACCCGACCTGCTGCTGATGGTGGACGGCAAAGTCCAGAAAACGCAGTGCAAAATGGCCGACATTTGCGCCCAAGTCAAGTACGTAGAAGGGGCGATCTGGATTAGCCGACGCTAAGGCTGCGCGAATGGCGGCATCATAGATTCCCCCGACGAATATGTCAGTAAACGTGCACCACTCAGCGCGGCTCCGCACTCTCAGTTCCAGGCCGCTGGACAGGGTGTACCTCAAGTCCGCACCGCGGTAATAATTAAACTCACTCGCGGCTTGCCGCTCCCGTAGCCACATTTTGGCCCGGACATCGAGCCATTCAGGGAACCACCGAGCCATGTGTTGCTTAAGTCCGTGCACAAGAATCACTCGGGCCTGCAGCCCTTCATTTTGCAAATATCTAGTTGTCACTGGCGGGCTGCGTTGGAAAACGACCCGCGGCAAAAGTCACACCAACGAAAAGCTAGGATCGGTTTCAATTCTAAGAGCTAGGGGGTACATCTGCCAACATGATTCAGAGTTTGATAGCGACGGTCCCGCGCTAGGGCGCTCCTCGACGCTAGAAATTCCCTTGCAGGGTCAGAAAGCTCACCGATATACTGCTAGATACGTCATTCCAAAAAGGAGGCTGGGTCATGGTTGCCGGGATTCTGTTCGTTTACGCCCGGCAGAGCATAGAGGCAAAGAGGCTCCCACGCAAGAGGATGCGCAAAGCTTTCCAATCACAAATTGGCGCTGATTCGGCGCAGCTTTCGGACTTGTTTGGGACGTACAGGTTCTTTGCCCAAGCCGCAGACCTGGGACCAACAAGTGCAACTGACGCATAGCTCCGGAGCCTCCAGTCGCACGAGATTTACCTGCGGAGTACAATATATAGTCCGGGTTTCTTCCCCTTACTATAAATACTTCATAGTCGTCTTGTTTTCCTTGCATTTGCTCGCAGTTGTGTCCGCAGTGGGGATGCCCGACAAGCCGGACGCAGCGGAAGGCGACTCTTTGTCTCGGTACTGGCCAATTGCATTTCAACTTGCTCATGGCGGCGGATTTTCAAAGAATGGCGTATACCCGGATGCGGAAGAGCAGCCGATGTACCCGGCATTTATGTCGCTGGCATATAGATTTCCGCATTCCAGAATCGTCTTTGTCTGCATGCAGGCGACAATCGGTTTGCTGACGGCTTTCCTTGTATACCAAACCGCGTTCTTGGCTGGCCTCAATGCTCGAATCGCATTGCTACTGGCGGCGCTTGATCCTTTTCTTGCGGACTTTACGCGTCGATTTCTCAGAGAGACATTGTCGACTTTCGCAGTCGCCCTCCTGCTTTACGTGGGGATCCGGGCGGTCCGCCGACCCTCGATTCGCTGGGATATGGGTTTGGCAGCGGTGGCAGCGTTTGGCATTTCAGTGGGGCCCGACCTTGTGCTCACAGCAGTGCTCGTC
>JBEKOS010000472.1:0-3833 GCA_049521535.1 Terriglobales bacterium
CCTGCTTTGTGTCAGGGCACGGCTTCAGTCGTGCCGAAAATGGCCTCGAGAAACAAGGGGTTTTAACCCCTGCGGGATGGATTTGCAGGAATCGCGGTCATTTATGAAACACGCTTTAGCAACTATCAACTTTTTCATTGCGGCGCCTGCACCGCCAGATCGTCAGCCAGCTTGAAGTGGACAATCGACTCGGCCGGGATATCGAGATCGCGGTTTCCGGTCATGCCGGCTGCCGCGGTTCCAGCGCCGCCACCAACAAGACCTCCGACAACCAGGCCCACGCCGCCGGTGGCGATGCCGCCGACAAGCATACCCAGTCCCGCACCCCCGCCGATCATGGCCGCCGAACGCTTGCCCTTCCCTTTTTTTCGTTCCGCCAGATCTTTCGTGGTGAGCGGATACTGGGTTCCGTTCAGAGTGACGGAGGTCAGGCGCAGCTCCAGTAGCGATGCGCCTTTGAAGTGGCCGCGCCTGTGCGACACAGCTACCACGCCACCGACTGGAGAACCCTTGGGAACCAGAACGCCGGAATCCGAGGCCAGGATGGGGTCGACGATTTCTCCCGTAAACTTGTCGCCGGCGCGGCTGGTCTTGGCGCTGATGCGCTGATCGATGCGGATGGCGAGGGTGGTGCCTGCCGGGATGGTGACGTTGGCCGGGACAACGGGCGGCGGAGGCGGTGGCGGCACCTGGGAGATTGTGGGACCGGACGGAGACGGGGCGGTAGCGCCGGCGGTGGGAGGGGTCACGGTGGTCGTGACTGCCTGGGCGGTCTGGCCGCTGGCGGGAGGCTGCACGATGGTCGTCGTGGTGGTTCCATTTTTGTCTACGGTGACAACTTGCTGCGGCTGGCCGGTCTTGGCGGCCTGCTGCTTGGCCTGGTCAAGCGCCTGTTCTTCCTTCGAGGCGCAACCGGATAGGACCGCTGCTGCAAGTGCGACTACCAGAACTGGAGTCAGAAGCAAAGGGATTCTGCTGAGAAAGCGACGAATTGGGGTCTGGACGCCAGACCGCACCAAATCTGGGTTGGACATTTTCTGCTCCTTTTTTCTGCTGCGTTCGGGAAGTTGGCGTTGGGCTCTTGTCAAAACAGGCTGCGGGAGCAAGGTTAACATGGAACGAATTTCCGGAGAATTCCGTAGTATTCTCAGTACGCCGTTCAGGAGGCGTTATGTTTTGCAGCGGATGTGGTCACGCTTTGGCACAAGGTCAACCGGTTTGCACGCAGTGCGGCCGGCCGGTTGCGCCGGTGGTTCCCCCGGTGCC
This sequence comes from Terriglobales bacterium, assembly GCA_049521535.1. Lineage (GTDB taxonomy): Bacteria > Acidobacteriota > Terriglobia > Terriglobales > Acidobacteriaceae > CAZUCM01. The sequence continues at coordinate 1,267 of JBEKOS010000472.1, forward strand.
AGGCCTGCAGTTTCAACTGGAAAGCTACGCTGGCAAGGTGAAAGCGCTCAGCCTGGTCTGGTTCATTTATGCCGCCCTCTCGCTGGTCACAGGGTTGGGGGCACTGACGTTCGCTCATGCCTTCCTCAACAACCACTTCGGCAATTGGGCGCATGGTCCATGGGGGGACGGTTCCGGTCCTCCCATGTGGCTCGGTCAGACCATCTTTCACTTCATCTGGGTGGCTCTGGTGTTCCGCGCGGCGCTGGCGCTGGTGGCTGGATGGGGGCTGCACGAGCGGACGCAATGGGGACGCATTGTGGCCATTGTTGCCGCCATATTCAATCTGATCAAGTTTCCCTTCGGGACTGCGCTCGGGATCTGGACCTTGGTCGTTCTGCTCGGTTATCGGAACACATCGCTGTATGAGCAGTTGAGCTATAACTCGCAACTCAATCCGCAAGCGGGGCCGTATCGCTAAAGTGAGCTAAATCACGTTTGAAGGGTCCGGCATGACCTACAATTCTGTCCATGGGCTTCCCTGAAACGCGACTGCGCCGGCTGCGGCGCAGTGAATCCATACGGTCGCTGGTGCGAGAGACTCGTCTTGCGCCCGGCGATCTGATCTACCCACTCTTTATTTGCCCTGGTGAAGGGGTTCGGAAGCCGATCGGGTCCATGCCTGGGGTTTTCAACCTTTCCGTCGATGAGGCGGTGCGCGAGGCGGAAGAGGCTGCGGCGCTGGGAATCGGCGGGCTGCTGCTGTTTGGGCTGCCGGAGACCAAGGACGAGGAAGGCACCGGAGCCTGGGACGAAAACGGCATTGTGCAGCAGGGTCTGCGCGCGATCAAGAACTCTGCAGCCTCAAAGAAACTGGTCCTGATTGCCGACGTTTGCCTGTGCGAATACACCAGCCACGGGCACTGCGGCATTGTTGCCGAAACCCGCGATGGATGGACGGTTGAAAACGATCCGACTCTTGAGCTGCTGGCCCGCACGGCGGCGAGCCTGGCGATCGCCGGAGCAGACATTGTGGCGCCGAGCGACATGATGGATGGACGCGTCGCCGCCATCCGCCGGGAGCTAGACGATAGCGGCTGTGCGGATACGCCGATTCTGAGCTATGCCTCGAAATTCGCTTCGGCGTTTTACGGGCCGTTTCGCGAGGCCGCCGATTCCGCTCCGCAGTTTGGTGATCGCCAGACCTACCAGATGGACGGCGCGAACCTTCGTGAAGCGATGCGCGAGATCGACCTCGATTTAGAGGAAGGCGCCGACATGATCCTGATGAAACCGGCGATGCCCTATCTGGACGTGATTCGCGCGGCGCGGGAGCGCGTGGATGTGCCGATTGGCGCTTACCAGGTTTCCGGCGAGTATTCGATGCTGCAGGCGGCGTTTGAAAAGGGCTGGCTTGAAAAGGGACGCGCAACGCTCGAATCGCTGCTCGGGATTCGACGGGCTGGAGCGGATTTTATCGTTACTTATTTTGCGAAGGATGCGGCGAAGCTGTTGGGCTGATTTGCTTGCGATAAGGCGCGAGGGCGTGACGGGCTCTGACGCTTCTTGCTGGACAGACTTTCGAACCCAGCCGCGGTCCTTCTAAAGCCCCGTTAATACACGAAACCGGGGCATTATCCAGACCGCGACCTATGGCGCCAACCAGTGTCGGCGCATCAGCCTTCAGTCACCGAGAGGCTGCCAAAGCTCAACACGATTTCCGTCCGGATCGGTGATCCAGCCAAACTTTCCGAAGTCATAGCTTTCGCGTTTTGGATCGACGGTGACTCCTTCAGCTATCAGACGGTCGAGCACACCGTCCAGGTCGTCCACCTGGAGGTTGATCATTGCTTTCTGCGCCGGAGGGAAGTATGCATTGTCTTGCTTGAAAAGGGCGAAGATGACCCGGGCTTGTTGCGTGGGGGCGGGAAACACGTAGAATCCGCCGGAATTCACCAGGCCGAGATGCTGTTCGTACCATTGATATAGCGCTTTGGGATCGTCCGTTCGCAAGAATACACCGCCAAAGCCAGTGATTGAAGCCATGCTTCCTCCTAGTGAGAATCGTTTGCTAATGAGAACCGTGTGAAAGCCCAGAATACAGAAGGCCGGGGCTTACGTCCCGGCCTTTTGATTTATGGGTGCATGACCACCGGAGCGCCGCTTGCTTCGACCGGGGCCCTGCGCCGGAGAATAGCTGCGGAGATGAGAGTAATGATAAGCCCGACGGGCAGGGGCTCCATGAAGGTGTAGGCCATGTTGACGAAGGGGTTCTGGTAGAGCTGCTGAGAGTGCTCGATGGCAGCGACCTTTGTGGCGATGGTGGCCGGGTCAAGCCCGGAGGCCTGGACTTTGTGAATCTGCGCGGCCCAGTAGCTGTCCATGAAGTGGGGAATGAAGTTGAAGTAGATGACCTCCCACGTCACGACGTAGAAGACGGTGGTGATGAGCGTGACCAGGATGCCGCATGTGAAGGCCCGGCCGAAGGAGATTTGGCCGGCCAGATGATTGTCGCGGTAGCTGCGGATGCCGTAGTAGACCAGCAGGAACGACGCCACCATCATGGTGTAGCCGAGAAGCATGCTGTT
>JBEKOS010000473.1:0-3823 GCA_049521535.1 Terriglobales bacterium
AACGCCGGAGCAGCGTATGCTGGCCGGTGGAGGTATTCACAGCGACAGCCCAGCGCATCAACATGGTAATACCGACCGCTCCGGACAGAGCGCCGCGCGCCTGATTCCCAGGGCGGCGGACCCACTCCTCCTGATAGAAGAGATGACGGCCCTGCGCGTCTTCCATGCCCGAATCGGTCAGGGTGACGCGGCAGCAATGCTCGGCAATCAGGGTGATTCGCTTGCCTTTCTCGAAACGTACGGGAAGAAGAGGCGGGGGCTCCGGCGACGGACCAGTCTTCGGCTGGCCAGGCATTGCCGCCACCATCAGGTCCCAGGCATTTTCCCTCTGTTGCGCTGCGGAATCGGCTTCCGAGAGGGCAACGGGAAGAGCGACGAAAGCCTTCTTTGCCGCTTCCGAAGCAGCGTTGCGGCCTTTCACCAATTCCTGGCGCTTCGCTTTCAGACCCGCGACGGAGAGAGAACTGAGTTCCTTTGCCGGAACAATAAGGAACTGGTGCATGACATTGTTGGCGGTAGCAATGCGACTGCGCGCTTCGAGGATCAGGGCCTGAATGTGGTCGGAATCCACCAGAGGAGCGGGCTCGTAGCCTGGCCTGCGTGCGGCAATCATGCGCGCGGCAAAGAGCTTGCGGCGGGAGGTCTCGGCCTCATCGGAGGGTCCGTTGCCGAGGTCGGCGTCGGCGCCCGGAATCGACCGGCCGCTGTCGGTTCGAAAACCGCGATCATGGGCGGCAATCTCCCGATCGAGATCGGTCTGGAAGCGTTTGACTGCCTCAGCGAGTTCGCTGGTGACCTGGCTAAGACCGGCGATGGCTTTATCGAGTTGGTCCGGCAGGTTTACAGGGGGGTGCAGCGGCGCTGCGTCTAATGCGAACAGGATTCCGGTAACCCATATGCCGAGGATCAGGCCGCAGTGGGTTCTCATCAGTCGGATACCCGCAAGGACAGTTTGCCACAAACGGAATTTGTGTCAAGGCTAACGATGGTTATGGGCACGGGAAACGTTTCCCCGTGCCCATATATATAACGGAAGCAGCGGTTTCAGTACTGCGCGTGAACCAGATCGACCGCGAATGCCGCGCCCGAACCGTGACACGATGCGCAGCTTTCGCCCAGCGAGTCGGTGTTGGCCAGGAAGTGGGAAGATTCCGCCTTCGAGGTGTGGCAGCCGCTGCAGGCGCCGGCGACGCGCTGGATGGGGTTGATCCAGCCTTGCGGGTCAACCACCGCATTCAGCCCGGTGGGCAGAGGTTGTTCGCTGCTGTTGACGTGGCACATGGAGCAGTTTTGGGTGTCCCCTGCCGAGCCGGCCGGGCTTAACGGCGGGAACAAAGTATGGGAGAAATCGCTGACAGCCCCGCCATGGCCGACCACGACGTAGGGATACTTGGCGCCATCCGCCGCGGCGTTGGGGCCGAAGTGGATGCGGTGCACCATTTTGTTGAATTCGATTCCCTGGTTCGGCAGCGACTGCTGCGCCACAACGGTGGCCGTGGGGCGGGTGGTCATGTCCGTGTTCGACGGGTTGTGGCACATCACGCAATACTCGGTATTGTTGCGGAGCGCGCCATGTAACTGGAGAGACGCATGGCAGCCGTTGCAGCTGGCGAGCGCCACCACCGTACGCCGGGCAGCGAGGGTCGAGCCGTCTACGGAAAAGTAGGAAACAACATTGGGCGCACCGTACTGGATGGCCGTTTGCACGGTGGCTCCATTGATCAATTCCGGCACCGTTTCGCTGCGGCGCGCTTCCACGCCGATGGCATAGGTTCCGGTGGATCCGGCGGGCACAATGCTGGTAAACGTATAGGTGCAGGTTCCGCTGGCCGAGCAAGTAGCTCCGCTGGCGCTCTCCGTGACATATCCGGGCGTCGAGGTATTGGTTCCAAAGATGGTGTATCCGTAATCCGTGGTGGGCCCGGCCATAGTGAATGAGATCGAGCTCAGTGCCGAGAGCGGTACCCCGGCGTTAGCGTTATTGAGGACGGTGAAAGTGACGGTCGGCGCTTTCCCGGCAGTTCCATTGGTGACGCCGGTGATAGCGACGTTGAGGCCGGAGAGCAGAGTCGAAGCCGTCGGCGCGACGTGAGCGCCCGTGATGGAAGCGTCGAAATCCATTTCGCCCTTCGGGATATGGCAGTTGGCGCATTCCGTGTCATCGTTCTGGATGCCGCCGACGTGATTCGCGCCGGTGGCGAAGTTGACGTTGTCGTGACAGGCACCGCAGGCCGCGCGGTTGGGGTTCGTGAGATAGGCGGTCTTCTGCACAGCGCCGGTGGTCTGCGAGTGGCACATAGTGCAACGGCGCGGGTCGCTGGGATCCGCCGGAAATACCACTGTCGAATAGTTAAATGTCCCGTGTGAGTTGACGGCGGGGATATAGGGGGTCCCGGCGATGACGCTGGGCAGACTCGCGCCCATGTGAATCTTGTGGAAGAAGACCTTGGCGTCCATGGTGTCGCCGGTGTTTGGGTCCACGTTCTGGGGCGTGTGGCAGAGCACGCACATGGGCATCCCGCGGCGGGAACCGCCGTGCGCCGATAACTGGTCATGGCAGGAGTTGCAGCTCGCCGTTTCGATGATGTCGTGAACGTTCGTGACCTTGGCGCCGTCGGGAACAAAATTGTAGGTCGCACTGGCGTATTCGACGGTGAGACCATACGCGGTCAGATCCCGCGATCCATAGATGCCGATGGTGTGGGTGGCGGTGGCATCGAACCCCGCAGGTGCAGCGGTGTGGAACGTATAGGTATACTGCCCCGGAGTGCTGGTAGCCGTGGTCACGCCGCCCGAATCCGCGCCCGGCTGCTGGGTAGTGGCAATTACGGTCCCAGTAGCGGCACGGGTCGTATAGGCCGTATAGTCTTCCTGATTGTTGGGAAGCACGGCGGCGATATAACTCAGGCTGATTACGCCGGGCGTGGTGACGCCGGTCGAATCCAGGGGTAAACCGTGTGGATCCGTGAGGGTATAGGTTGCTGTAATCGTGCCATTCACAGCGACGGCGGCTGAATTGACGGTGATTGTAAGGCCCGGTTTGACATACTCAACGGTCGAGGCATTGGCATAGAATGCCTTCTGGTGCGTAGAGTATGGTCGACGCGGAGCACTCGCCAAACTCACCGCCATTAATCCCACGATGGCGAACACCCGATACTGAGTCGAAATTAGTTTCAAGACGCCCTCCCCCTGCCAAAAAAACGACTATTTCGGCGAACACAAGTGCATTCGATGGACCCTTCTAACTAATTAAGAACAAGGGGCTGGAATTGATGCGTGGGGTGTTTCTATTTGACCAAAGGGGTTTTATAACGCAATCCGCTGCGCGAAATAGCGCAGGGCATAAAAGGCGGCTATTTTTGTCCGTAATTTTCCGATGAGGAAGAGCCGCGCAGCATACGAGGCAAGAGAATGAGCGCCCCACCGTAACACAGAAGGGAAACGACGAGGGCGAGGTTGTGTTCGTTCATGAAATCCCGGACGGCGAGTTTATAGGCGGCGAGCGCCATGAAGGCATAAAGGAGCCAGATCAATTCGCTTCTGCCCCAGCGCGTGCCCGCCCAGGCGAGAGAAAGCGAGAGCGCAGTCAGAACCACGGTTCCGAGAGTTTCGGGGGGAGCTGTTCGCCAGATGTTCAGCACGGCCAGGACAACAAGACCCGATGCGATCCAGGCGATATGAGCCGCAATCGCCAGGGAAGTGATCTGGTTACGCCAGCGGCCGGGTCCATCGAGGGAAATACGGGCGATCGCCACCCAGGACAGAACGGCGGCAAAGAGCACGGCCACGGAACTCCACCATTCCGGCGGGACGCCGCGCA
>JBEKOS010000474.1:0-3796 GCA_049521535.1 Terriglobales bacterium
GTCGCAGTCGCCCCAACGCGACTGGCCGAAGTCTCGTGACCGCAGCCTCGCCAAGCTCCAGGGCAACATAAGCGGCGCACAGGCCCAGTCCGGCGATGAACCCCAGGTGGAGATTGGTCCAAAGACACATGAGAATCGGAAGAAGCCACAACGCGCCCCGCCCTGACCGATAGAAGTGCCATAGCACGCTCAGGAACGCGGCGATAAGGACCTCGGTAAACATCTCCGCCCGGGGTGCGGTGCGAGCCGCAATCAGCGGGACCGCGATCACCGCCAGAGATGCCGTGACCGCATTCCCTTGGCGCAGCAGTAAAGCAACGGTTCCGACGCAAGCTGCCGCCCCGAGCCAGGAAAGCAGCCAATAGCCACCAAGAACGTACGAGCAATACAAGAGGACCTGCGACAGCGCCGGATAAATCCACTCCACGCCGCGTGCCGTATACGAGAGCACGTCCGTAGACGGGACGCTATGATGCTGCACGATCCAGCGTCCCGTAGCCAGCTGCCATCCCAAGTCCATGTCGGCCACGGTACGCAATCCCGCGAACAGCGCGTACGTAAGGGCAAGCAAGCCAAGGATTCTCGCGATGTGGGAAGCGCCTTGACGGGAAGAGTGCGATCCCGACTCGGCAGCCCCCTGCGCGCCGGAGTCTTCGACACAACTCGGCATCCGCTCAACGGCGTTGGCATCGAGAGCCATTACTGCATTATGCGCAGAGCGCCGGACGACAGCAACAAGGCAGCCACAAAGAAATGCCGTGGGCACGAATACTTACCGAATGTCACGTCGACACGTGATCCCCATCACTACCCCAGAGTGCTCAAGGGTGCCAATATATAAAACTCAGAATTGATTCGACTGCGAGCATTGTGATTCCAATAATGCAAGGGTGGTGACGCCGTTTCGCGGTCGACGGAATGGATAAATGGCCCGACAAGCTTCCCAAGACAGTCCTGCTATCCATTACATTCCTGAACTGGATGGCGTGCGTGGTATAGCAATCATTTTGGTTGTACTTTTTCATGCTGGGATCGGCCCTGCCAGCAATTTCAACCCCCTGCCGTTCCTGTACAACATTCTGAGTCTCGGCTCATCAGGCGTGGACCTCTTTTTCGTGCTCTCTGGGTTTCTAATCACCAGCATTTTGCTGAGCACAAAAGACGCCCCGGTACGGTCCTATTTTTGGTCGTTTTATGCGCGGCGTGTCTTGCGGATTTTTCCGCTGTATTTCCTCGCGGTCGCTTTATTTTTCTACATTGAATTGCCTTTTTTGCAACGCCATGGTGCCGGCTTGGTGGTAATCAGGTCGGACCAGTTCTGGTATTGGACATACCTGATGAACTGGCACGATGCCGCCGGACACATAATCGACCCGCTAATTCATTTTTGGTCTCTCGGAATTGAGGAGCAGTTTTACTTCGTTTGGCCTGCCGTTGTTTTCTTCTGTGCGATCCGGTATTTTCCGGCTTTGTGCATCGGCGTAGGTGGCCTTTCATTAGGGCTGCGCGTGGTGTTGAGCACTGGCCACTTCATTGCCCCGACACTTCTCTCAGAGTTTATTCACCGCGCCACCATCACACGGCTGGACACTCTGGCGGTGGGTGCGCTCATTGCGGTGCTGGTTGTGAATTCAGACTGGACCAAGCGCGTGAGATGCCAGATCAAGTTAATCGCTCCCGCAGCATTCGGCGCATGGTCGGCTATGTGGTGGGCCTCGGAGCAGGGCGTATCGTTTCCGTCGAATACATTCGGGTATCTTGCGATTGCAATTGCCTTCGGCTGTGTAGTGTTCGTATGCGTCACAGATCAAGGCAGCAATCACCCGTTATGCCGTATTGCGCGCTGGCGTCCGCTGCGGAGCATTGGCCGCTATAGCTACGCGATGTACGTTATGCACATATTTGTGAAACGCTCGTTTTACGCCGTGATGGTGGTGATCATTCTCCCGCGTCTCATGCGGACTCCTTTTCTAGCGGCCATGCCACCTCTCGTCTTTTCGATCTTCGTCTTGGGCGTCAACCTCGGTACGAGCTATTTGCTAGCCGTCCTCTCGTGGCACGTCTTTGAAAAGCACTTCCTCCGGCTGAAGAAATATTTTCCCTATCAGGTCGGCTCGCCAGTCTCTTCCGAACGCACAGTTGATACCGGCGAACGCGTAGCAATGGGTGCTATCGCAGCATCTGCATGCGTATCCGAGTCCGGTGGCGCGTCGCTCTCGCCTTTCGCACCGCCCTCGTCCATGTGATCGCCATCACATTCCCGAGTGACGCAGAATGCTGCCCGTAGCCGCTTCCGCCTTTAAGGTAAGCTAGCAAAGATAAAGGGCGGTAAGGCCCGGTCATGCCGCCGGAAGAACGTTCATACTGTCTTGAGGTCGGGTAAATACCGAGACCCCAGGCGCAATACAGACAATGGGAGATTCGTGCATGGTAAATGAAGCCACCACGCCACCAAGTGCGCGATCGGCTTGGCAGGTGAAACAGGTTTACGCAATGGCGGTCATCAGCCTTGTAGTTGGGCTGGCGATAGGATACCTGTTCCGCGGGTCGCAATCACCGGCGCCGCCGGCGCAACCCGTGGCCGCCGCCCAGCCCGCAGCCCCCGCAGGCGCCATGGGCGGTCCACCTGCGCAGATGCCCACTCTCGACCAGATGAGGCAGATGGCCGACAAGAAGGCGGCCCCGCTGCTCGAAAAGTTGAAGACCGACCCGACTAACACCGATCTGCTAACCCAGACGGCCAACATCTACCTGTCTACCCATCAGTTCAAGGAAGCCGCCAGCTACTTCGACAAGGTTTTGCAGCTTGATCCAAAGAACGTTCCCATTCGCACGCAGATGGCTTCTTGCCTGTTTTACAGCAACGATGTGGACGGGGCCATCAGCCAACTCCAGCAGTCGTTGCAATATAGCCCCAAGGATGCCAACGCGCTCTTCAACTTAGGCATGATCAAGTGGCAGGGCAAAAAGGACAGCCAGGGAGCGCTGGCGGCTTGGCAGCAACTGCTGAAGTCGAATCCCGGTTTAAGCCCGGAGCGCAAAGCCACCGTGCAAAAAATAATGGCCGATGTTCAGATGCAAAGCAAAACTTAGCCCCTAGGCTCGCGCCCAGTGGATGAAGACGCAGTGGATCAAAAAATGAGAAATGCCCTCGCGCCGGGCCGCGCTGGCAAACAAACCGAAATCTGAAGGAGCAAGGAGCATTGAGCGAATGACGGATACAAAACAATCAGCAACTATCGAACAATGGACGAGCGTGCAGGCTTATGTATTGGCCGTGATCTGCCTGCTGGTGGGGATGGCCGGCGGCTGGCTTATCCGCGGATCTCAGGCTCCAGCGGCACCCGGAACTGAGACAGCCAGCGCATCCGCACAGGCTCCCGCAATCAACCCGAACACGCAAGCGCCCACTCCAGCCGAGATGCAGAAAATGGCCGACACCCAAGCGGGCCCATTGCTCGAGAAGCTCAAGACCGATCCCAACAACGCCGGACTTCTGGGAAACATTGGAGACATCTATTACGATGCGCAGCAGTTCCCCACGGCCATCGACTACTATCAGCGGGCGCTGAAGATTGAGCCCGCCAACACCGGCATTCGTACGGACATGGCGACCGCCTATTGGTATAGCGGCAACGCCGATACCGCCATCGCGGAGTTCCAGAAATCGCTTTCTTACGATCCTAACAAGGCCAACACGTTGTTCAATCTCGGCATCGTCGAGTGGCAGGGCAAAATGGACATCGACAAAGCCCTCGCCACCTGGCAAAAGTTGCTGGATAAGAATCCGAACTAT
>JBEKOS010000475.1:0-3776 GCA_049521535.1 Terriglobales bacterium
CCACCCTTGGCGTATGCCTCGTACACGGCGAAGAGCGCCGCCAGCAGAAGGATAGCCTCCGCAATTTGCTGAACGGCCGGCAATACCGCCGATCCCGTGATTCCGTTGTAGACCTGTTGAAACATAGTCTGGAAATAGAACATCGCCTGCACCTCACTTCAGGGAATCCAGGGTGTTCTGGCGAATCTGGGCGCCATTGGCGGCGTTGAACTTCAATTGCGCTCCGCTATTCGCCAGGGTGACCGCTCGCAGCCGCATCACGTCGCCAAGAGCCGACTGAGTGTAGGCGTTTGCCCGAACGAGCCAAGCAGCCGCCTCGGCCTCGATCATCGGGGCAGTACCCGGAGCGGCCTGCCCAAGTTCGGTATTGATGCGGTCTGCCGCTTGCATTTCAGTGTCGGCAATGGCGTCGATCGCGATGGCCCTTTTCATCGCGGCTTGAGCCGCGGCATCGCTCATGTCGATCAAGTCTCGCGTCTGTGGCGAGGCGTTTTGCGGAACCGGCACGGTTTGGTAGAGCGTCTGGTAATTCGCCGTAACACTCGGCACGCTCATGGGGTTCCGAGAGAGCAGGACCTGCTCGAGCTGCTGTGGGTTCGCCAGGGTAGCACTCGCCACGTTCACGCGGGAGACTACCTGAATCTGGGCGTAGAGCCCTTGAATTGCGCCCACCAGCCCGCGCGCACGGTTGATTGCTGCCTGAGGATAAACGATGTTTGTGAAGAATGCCTGTATGCTGCTCATCAGGTTGTTCAGCGTCCCCAAAGCTCCATTAATCGCCCGAAGCGCCGGACCGATCGTGTTGGATATCGCGGTTCCGATACTGTTGATGGCCGCCACGATGGCACCCCAGTCGATCCCGAATTGCGCCCTTGCTGGCTGCGGCGCGATTAGCGACACAATCAGCACCAGCACCAGAAGCTTTGCTCGATGCTGCCAAAGTACGTGCAGAAACTGCCATTTTGGATCCATTCAAATTTCCCCTTACTTAAACAGGTTTGTCGTGTCTTGGCGGAACTGGCTCGCCATGTCCGCCTGGCGCTTACGGACTGCATTAGCGTGCGCCAGGATCGCCGCCTCCTCACGCAGTTCGGCGGCAAGCATCCTCTGAGTCGTGGCTTGGTTTTCAACCGCTGCTATCAGGCCGGCGCCGGTGAGGTATACCGCCGAGCCGGGCGCTGCTTGCGCGGCTTCGTCCTCGATGATCTGGGCCGCTTGAAGCGTCTGCTGGACCACTTGATCCGAAGCCTTCAGAGTCTTAAGCGTATCCATGGCCAGCGCATCGCTCATATCCACTCGCTGGCGGTCGCCGGGATGGAGGTCGGATGCCGGGGGCAGAGGCTGGAACGTCGTCCTGAAAGCCTGATCGAATTGCGCAAAGTCCGCGACAGACCGGTTCCGCATGATCACTTCCAGCGAAGTTGGATTCGGCAACGTCGCGCTGCGAACGCTCACGTTATCGATGGCCGCGACCAATCCGCGGAACTGGGCGATGAGCTGGTTGACCATCGCGAGTGCCTGATTGATCAGATTGATTGGATAGACAACGTTTTGCCACAGATTGGCCAGCGCTTGAACGAAGCCATTTATCGATCCCAGCAGGCCGTTAGCGGTGCCCAGGAGCCCACCAATGGTGTTCACGATCAAGCTGACGACCGCCGCGGCCGCCGCCGCTACCGCGATAGCCCCAATCTGCGCCACTGCGGGCGGCGGCGCTATGAGCCCGAATACAATCAGCAACGCCAGAAGAACAGCGATTGTGGACCTACCTCGTCCGACAAAGCACGACGCGATGAGTTTTTTGAAGGATTCCATGGCGAATTTCACCTCGCTACCGCAGTCACGGCCGTTGCCTTGACCGTGCCGGACATTTCTTCCGGCAATTCCGGAACATCTGCCAAACCGAGCGGGAATTTCGCCGCGAGCCTTTCATAAATCTGAAGGAGCGGCAGGCCACGGTTAGTCTCCAGGAACCAGGATCGGTACATCCGTTCCCGCTTGAACGTGGTACAGATCCAATATTCAATTGGCGTTGGAACGATGTTGATGGTCTGCGTCGTTTCCGCCTTTTCACCGAGAACGAGCAGTGCTTGGGCCTTCCGACCCTTTCGTGGTGCGCTAAAGCCGCGGACTTCGTTGAGGGCAGTCTGGTTCAAATGCAAATAGGTGGCGAGCGGTTTCAGATCACCCTGCTGCTGCCCGATGATCTTGGTCGAGACGTTCTTGACGATACCCGGGCCGTGCGGCCGTGGTTGGGCCTCCGTCCCCACGAAGTCTTCCAGGGCCTGGCTGATACCCCAGATACTCGCTCCCCGTTTTCTGCCAGTTCGAAATAGCTGTTCCACTTGCGGAGCCAGTACCGCGGAGTCCAGCAGCGACCAGCATTCATCAAGAACAGTGATATTCGCCTGCCCGCTCCGGCCCGACGCCCGTTCCGACATAGCGTTCGCGATGATCATGCTCATCGCACTTTCGAGCTTCGGGTCGCTGGTCAAGCCCTCCACATTGAAGAACAACCAGTTTTCGTCCGTTTGCACCGTGGTCGGCTTGTCGAAAAGCCGGGCATACACTTTCTCCCCGGTCCATTCCCGTAGCTTCACCGCGGCGAGCTGAGCCTCGTCGCGAATTCGTTCCACCTCGGACTCATCCCGCCAGGTTTCCAACTCCTGCCGGAGATCATTGAAGGTCGGGACGGGTCGGTCCTCTCTGGTGCGACAGCGCTGGTACGTGGCGACGATGGCATCCGTAAGCAGGTTGTCCAGAATCGCAGTGTCGGCGGCCGGGCTGTTCATGCCGATCATGTGCCGCGTCAGATTCTTGAGAAACGCCAATTTGTCGTTGGATGGAACCGTGGTTCCAGGTGGCAGGTCCCACGCATTCAGCGTTTCCGCTCCCTCAAGATCCACGTCAATGCACCGGCCTCCCATCAGTTCCACTAGGGGCCGGTACGAATTGCCGCGCTCCAGGATCGAGATGAGCGGGTTGAGTCGGGCCATCATCGTCAGGAACATCTGCACCATGAACGTTTTGCCACCGCCGGACTTCGCGGTGATCAAGACATTGGCATCACTCAGGCCGGGGTCAAACGGGGAGAATGGAACGAGCTGCCGGTACGGCGTCTCAAGCAGGATGAGCGGCGAGTTCGGCGTTCCCTTCCAGGGAGACTCCACCATGAGCAGGTCCGCTGCATGCAATGTGAAACAGTCGTGTTCGCGCTTATTCTCCTCGGTCATTCCCGGCAAACCATTGATGTAAAGGCGCCGCTTCGCCAGATCTTCAGGCAAGCCTCTGGCCCCATTCATCCGCATGAGTGCGTGCAGCGCCCGTTGCCGGCGATCCGCAAGGACTCGTTCCTGTTCCTCCAAGTCACGGCGGCTTTGAATCGGGGTGGATGTTCTGATTGCGAGGACGACGCTGATTCGCGCACTCTTCAGCGAGCTTGAGATCAGGTCCTGAAGGGTCTGCATCAGTTGCCCTTCCGCTACTCGGGCGTCCACATTGACCTTGAACCCGCCCTTCGAATCACGCTGCGCCGCGGTCATCCGGCGGAGGCGCCCTTTGAAGAGCTTCAGCCGCTCCGCCTGGTCTGGGATGCTGACTTCGGTATTGATCACCAGTGGGAAGTCGAGCGACAGCAACTCCCGGAAGATCCCCGGATACGTGGCATCAGGCAGATCCTTCAAAGAGAGGAACGAATACAGGAGGCCGCCGATCTTGATATAGGTTTCCTGGTCGTCCTCAATATGGGTGTTGGCTGCCTGTTCTCTGGCGCTCCG
>JBEKOS010000476.1:0-3769 GCA_049521535.1 Terriglobales bacterium
AGATAACACCAAACCATGCCAAGCACTCTCTGATGGGAGTGCTCAAGTGGTCGGGGGTACGGCCTGGCTGTGGGCACGAGAGGAGTTGTTCGAGGCGGTTGATGTACTGTTTGTCGATGAAGCCGGCCAAATGTCCCTGGCCAATGCCCTCGCCGTCGCGCAGGCTGCAAAGAACGTCGTGCTTTTGGGCGACCCGCAACAACTCGAACAGCCGTTGCGTGGTAGCCATCCAGATGGAGCAGAGGCTTCCGCGCTAGAGCACTTGCTGGCGGGAGAAAAGACGATATCACCAGATCGGGGCCTATTTTTGAATGAAACATGGCGGCTCCATCCCGCCATCTGCCAGTTCACCTCGGAAGTGTTTTACGAGAATCGACTTCAATCGCATTCGGGGCTGGATCAGCAACACATTCAGGGGCATCCGTGGCTTGGCAGTTCGGGACTATGGTTCATTCCTGTCAAACACGAGGGCAATTCGAATGCTGCGCCCGAGGAAGTTGAGCAAATAGCTGAATTGCTGCAAGGCCTACTCCAGCCGGGTGTGTTCTGGGTAGACTGCAAAAACAACAGTAGGCGCCTCACTTTGAATGACGTTCTTATCGTTGCCCCCTACAACGCGCAGGTATCCGATCTTTCTGCTCGCCTCCCAGGTGCCCGTATAGGTACCGTGGACAAGTTCCAAGGCCAAGAAGCCCCCGTCGTCATCTATTCTTTAACGACCTCCTCGCAGGAAGAAGCTCCGCGGGGCATGGAGTTCCTGTACAGTCTCAATCGCCTAAATGTCGCAACCTCCCGCGCTCGCGCCGTATGCGTCCTTGTGGGCTGTCCTCGACTTTTCGAACCTGAATGTCGGACTCCACGGCAGATGCAATTAGCAAATGCCTTGTGCCGATTTATGGAGCTTGCCCATGTCCCGCCATCGGTTATCACCCGACTTGGCGAGGCAGGAGTTCAGTCTGAGCGAGTGCCTTCGCCCCCGCGGGCGTAATGCGATACCTCGTCTGCGGACGCCGATGCATAAAACGCTTCTCCTCCCTGACGTAATCCGCCGCCACAAGGCGTCCAAGGTGGACGGCTAACGCGCCGCTGCTCAGACCCATAGAATGCCAAAGCACGGTGAACGCCACCCACTTTCCGTCGCTCAGATGTTCCAGGATCGCTTTGCGGGTACTGAACCTTACGAGTCGGGCTTGATCCATAAAAACAGTATCCACAGCGACCAGTGCAGCCTGCCAAGCCTGCCATTCGGGGCCTCGGGGCCCCCCTCATTTTATCAGACCGGTGGGCCCCTGCCCTTTCTGGTTTACAACCGGAATGCGGCCTCCCCACGGCAATGATTCCCGAAGGCAAGCCCGGCACACCCGCGGCGG
This sequence comes from Terriglobales bacterium, assembly GCA_049521535.1. Lineage (GTDB taxonomy): Bacteria > Acidobacteriota > Terriglobia > Terriglobales > Acidobacteriaceae > CAZUCM01. The sequence continues at coordinate 1,371 of JBEKOS010000476.1, forward strand.
GCTTATTTTTCCCCAGCCTGGAAACCCCAGAAAAAACGTCGCCGCAAACTCGGCCCTTGATTTCTTCCATGGTTTTTGAATACTATAGGTAGCATGCTCGCACCGGACCCCTCTACGCACCCCTTCGCGCATGTAAAGCGCACACTTGGAGAGCCTTACTATGAAGCGTCTGGCGTATGCCTCTACCGTGGCGACTGCCTTGACCTCTTTCCACGCCTCAACGATTGTTCGATTGACTTGACGGTCACTTCACCGCCCTACAATATCGGGAAGGAATATGAGTCTCTCCGGGACGTAACTCATTACGTCGATTGGTGTGCAGCGTGGATTGACCACATCTTCCGCGCTACCAAGCATAATGGCGCATTTTGGCTCAACCTTGGTTACTTGAGTCTTCCCGCCCGGGCCAAGGCAATTCCAATTCCTTACCTTTTGTGGGACCGAGTTCCTTTCTACCTAATCCAGGAGGTCGTTTGGAACTATGGCGCCGGCGTCGCCGCCCGCCGTAGCTTTTCACCGCGAAACGAGAAGTTTCTTTGGTATGTAAAACACCCGGAAGACTACACCTTCAATTTAGATGAAATCAGAGATCCGGACGTCAAGTATCCAAACCAAAAGAAAAACGGAAAATTGAAGTGCAACCCGCTGGGCAAGAATCCTACTGATGTCTGGCAATTTCCAAAGGTTACATCCGGGGCGAATCGAAGTTCGGTTGAACGTACTCCGCACCCAGCACAGTTTCCCATTGCGGTAATTGATCGGATTGTTAAGGCTTGTAGCAACGTCGCAGATCTCGTGCTGGACCCATTTATAGGCTCTGGTACTGTAGCTGTAACCTGCCTAATAAATAAGAGGTCGGTCCTCGGCTTCGAGCGTGAGTCGAAATATCTTGATATCGCTGCTAGACGAATCGAAGCCTGGTTCGACAACGAGCGTATCATCGAAGCTCAACCAGACCTATTTGGGGTAGAGGAGTATCAGCTTTGATCCTTCTACGGCGGAATCGAGGTGTGCCTGTTGGCCAGTGGCGGCTCTCTGTCCCATCCAATCGCTATGGTCGAGCCAACCAAACCGGATACGGGTTATTCCCGGACGCTCGCCGGCTGAAACGAACTTCATGAAGTTTACCGCTAAATAATACCCGGCCTTCGATTTTTTGCCACTACCCTCAGGGTCCTGGGCATAACTTCTGTTTCCGAAGATCTGAGACGCGTGAGACGAAGTCTTAATTTCCACTGAATACTTCTGGTCTGGTATGTAAACGAGGTCTTTGTCAGCACCTGTCTTGTCGCCTCGCCATGCGCCTGGAAAACGCGCTTCGAATTCCAAGGGGATCAGTTCGTGCAAAAAGAAGCCCATAATCTGCGGTTTCGGAAACAGATCCTTGCCGATACTAAACTGCCCAATTTTGGAGAGAAAGATGTCCTGCCAAGATTGAAGCACTACCGCCACGATTACATCTGGCTTAAGAGGGTGCCTTTCGATCAGTTCTGCCGTCTTGCGGCGCCATTCGCTCTGCGGCAGGCCTGCATATGGTGAGGACACTGGAAACGAGCTCATTTGATCCCCTCCAGCAGCGTGGATGGGGTTGTTTGCAGAGCTCGACTGATCCGTACTATATTTTGCAAGCTAACGTTTCGCTCACCACGCTCAACCGATCCTATATACGTTCGATGTAGTCCGCAGAACTCCGCCAGTTTTTCCTGCGACACATGCAACTCAGCGCGGAGTTTTCGCACGTTTTGCCCAAATTTGGCACTAGCATTCATGGCTCAAGTATGGCCATCATCTTCCGAATGAACCCTTTGAATCTACAGACTCCGAGTAGCGGATTACCGCGTAATGGCCCCCAGGGAACAGGGGAAGGCAGAGGACCTTGTTGACGCCGGCTCTTAAGAGCCCTATACTTCCGTTATGGCTATGCAAGATAAAATCTGTTATCTTGCATAGAAACAGACGGTTTTTCCGGACCGCCGGAGCCGTTTCCCAATTAACGCAGAAACCAAAATGACCACCCAACTCGCTACGAGAAGAGATGCGGCGGGTCTGCCGCCCATCCTGTCCGGCAACATGACCCCGGACGTGCGCATGCGCGTCGAGCAGTTTTATTTTTCCGTAGCCAGTTGCTTTGAGGCTTGGGTCTCGCGCCGGCAGTCGCCGCACACTCAGCGGGCCTACCGCGAGGACGTGATGGCCTTTGTGAAGTTCATGGAGATCGACTGGCCGGACCAGGCCACCGAGTTGCTCCGCGTCTCGGTAAAGGACGTGGTAGCCTTTCGCGATTACCTGCAGGAGAAGAACGCGGCCCCGAAGACGCTCAACCGCCGCATCTCTTCGCTGTCGAGCTTTTACAAGTACCTGGCCGCGGCGGCGGCCGAGCTGCGCTTGCCCATCACCGT
>JBEKOS010000477.1:0-3766 GCA_049521535.1 Terriglobales bacterium
CGAGCGGATGTGATGGAGCGGGCAGCGGAGTGGTTTCAACGCTATATGCCCCCGGAATAGAAGCTGCTCGCCATCGGCGCGCGCCGGCGTCTATGGAAGATGAGAAAGGAACCTGTGCGCGCGGCTTTCTGCCGGGAACCAGCCGCTCCTGATACACTTTTCCTTGGAGTTCCGGAGAGCGTATTGCGCCGGCTGGCTCGTGGAAGAGCGTAAAGCCGGGAGCCGGGCGTTTGGTCCTTTGACCCAATGGCCAAATGAGCGGGATCCACCGGCAGTAGGCTGGCTTTGGGCTTGTTGGCGGGCTGCTAATCGGCGGTTTTGCAGTTTCCGTGGTGTTGTTGCAGGCTGCCCGCAGGGGGAGACGCTCCTGGGAAGAGGCCCCTTGGGGCCGGCGGTTTGCTGCTGCGGCGATTGAAGAATCGCTATAACCATCTTTTTTTGACGCACTCGGAGGGACCGTTCCGCGGTTTGAAGAGGCGGGGCGGGGAGGATTCATGCGGCGGTTTTTGACGCTTGTTTGCTTGTTGTGCCTGGCCGTTCCGGCCGGGATATCGATCTCCGGCTGCACGCGCAATCCCGGTGCCAGCTATTGCAACGGCCTGGGTTACGGGTTGAAGGACACGGACGTGGCATCCATCGTTGTGCAGCCCCAGACCACCGGCATCTCGCTGGCTTTTGGCCAGACGCAGCAGGCCGGCGCGCCTACGACATATACGTGCAAGGGCTCGGCTGCCAGTTATTCAGGCACGTACACATATGGCACGACGAACAACCAGTTGGTTGACATCTCGCCCACGGGCAACATGTGCGCTGGAACCTGGAACCGGAATACGGGTGGCGGCATTGCCAACTTCACTATCTGCAGCAAGCCGAATCCGCTCCCCTCGACCGGCGGCCTGCCTTACGGGATGGCTTTCATGACGGCGTCCGCACAGTCGGTGACCTCCAATCCCGTGGCAGTTTACGTGCATGCACAGGTAACCTCAGTGACTCTTGTCGGGCCGCAGGCCTGCCTTTCGCAGGGGCAGGAGTCGCAACTGGATTCGCAGGCTTGCTTTGTGGGAAGCAACAACCAGCAGCAGCTGCTCTGCGCGCCGTCTTCAGTGACCGCAGCGAATTATGCCTGCCCGCTGCCGGCGGGTGTGACTTCGGTTCCCAATTGCTCGGCGCCCCTTGGCACTCTCACTTACTTCGTCGGCACTTCGAGTGTGGGTTCGATCAACAGCTTGACCAACCAGATTACTGCCGCGCAGCCGGGAACCAGCGAGATTACCGCTTCTGTGGCTGGAGGAACTTCATCGGCCGGATACTTCTCCACTTGCCCACCGAAGTCGATCACTGTCACCTTGGCCAGCGGCGCAACGACAGGAACGATCGCCCAGGGCGTGCAGCAGAATCTGGTGACCACGGTTCTAGACACCAACAATTTGCCCATCAGCGGCCTTGCGCTGGACTACCAGTCGACCGATCCAATCGATATCAGCGTCTCTGCCAGCGGCGGGATCGCGACAACCTTCCCAGGCGTGGCCTCGATCTATGCCATCTGCCAACCTTCCGTCTGCAATCCGTCGCCCATCAATGAGATCGGCCTGGATGGAAACGGCCTCTCAGTTACGTCGAATCCGGTTACGGTGACCACCCCCGGCACGGCCAGCGACTACGTTTGGTTTGGGGCGCCGGGCCAGTCCCAATACATTGTTCCCGTCGAACTGCTCACCGGCACAGTGGGCTCGCCCATACGCCTGCCTTATGTGCCGAATTCGATGGTGATGGATCGCGGCGGTCTCAGTCTCTACTTCGGTTCATCCCACGAACTGATGGTTTTCAGCACCTTCAATAACACGCTCAGCAAAGAGGACATCAATGCCCCGGGCGTGGTGCTGGCTGTTTCTCCCGACAACTCGACGCTGCTTGTTAACGATCAGCAGCGCCAGATATTCTATGTGTACAACACTGCCGCCGGCAGCATCAGCTCTTCCAATGGCGGCTTGGCCAACGGCGCAGCGTGGACGCCTGACTCGAAGACGCTATACATTACTGACAATGCCAGTCTCGGTTCCGGCCACAGCGACACCTTGTATATCTATAACCTGAATACCGGCTGGACGACCTATCCATTGCCGCCGAGCTCGCCGCCTTCGCCGCTGACGGGTTCGCTCCCGTGGAGTTCGCTGGCGCCGAATGCAGCGGTTGAAAGCACTGTGCAGACTCCGGCGCTCACCATCCCCAGCTTGGGAGCCTATCTCCGCGGCGTGCCCACCGAGGCTCATACCTGGTGCCCTTCTGGCACGGTCGGCAATTCAGCCTTGTATCCTCTGGGAGATACGGTACTTAACGCCTCCAACAGCCCGGTGCAGACCGATGCGCTTGCTGCCACTACCGACGGCAAGCACATCCTGGGCGCTGCTTTCATCAATGGCGGGATCACGCTCTCCGATATCGGCGTTACCATCCCCGTTGGCGAATGTCCTGGCGCTGGGTCGAATACGCTCACGCCGCTGACTATCCAGCACACAGTGAATCAGGTGCAACTCACAAGCATCAATGCCAGCGCCGTCGATCAGGTAGTCGCATCGCCGGCCTCCAGCCTGGCCTTCGTCACCTATACCGGATCAACGCCAGGCGCCAAGCTGCCCTACTATGTTCCGAGCAGCGGCGGTGCTGCGGGCACGGTGAGTTATCTGACGCTGGGTGGAAAAGCGTCGTCGTCGATCACGGCTCCCGTGGCGGGTGCTTTCACTCCAGACGATGCGCTGTTCTTCGTCTCAACAGCGGGCGACAATCTGATCCACTACATCAGCGTGCCCATGGTCACTACCAACCCGGCGAACGCCGACACGCAGCAGATTGCCCCTAACCTGCCCGCGTGCATGCCCGTTGCCGACGGTGGCAATGACCCCGGCTGCACACTGGCCGCGCCCACAACCAATCCGGTGGCCGCTACCGTCATCGTCGTCAAGCCGCGCTCTACCACATAGCCTTCGGCCAATCGGAGCGCCTGCCGGATGGTCTTCGTCCGGCTGACGCATGTGCAAATGCCCTCGCGCGAAGCGGGGGCATTTTGCTTGGGTTCATGGATCGCAGAGCCGGAGTCTGGCCATCCGGCGCCGATCCGGTGCTCCCAATCACCTCACTCGGCCCGCCCGAATGGCCCCAAAAGCAATCTCCCGCCGGGCAGCGGAGCTGATTCGCTGCCCGGCGGGAGATCTGTGGATCCAAACTCGGAACTTCCTTTAGCGTGGAGAGCCGCAGCTTGCCGGCTACCTTGCCAGCTTGCGGCGGATTGCCCCGGCAAAACCCAACAGGCCGGTGCCAAGCAGCAGCAGCGTGGAAGGCTCAGGCGTCACGGTTCCTCCCACGCCCGGGCCGTTGACGGTTACGTCGTCGACGTACCATTCGCTGGGCGTGGTGTTTCCCTCAATGGTCAACGTGTCCGACCCCGTTCCTATGAAAGAGAACGTGTAGTCGGTCCAGGTGCCGGCAGCTTGATAGTTCAAGGCGACCAAGTCGTTGAGGCCGATCGAAAGGTCAAAGAAAGGGACGGTATCGCTAGTTCCCGCGCCGCCGTACAGGACCCAGATACTTCCGGAGTAGGTATCTCCTGAAATATCGGAGAATGTCTGGCTCAACGAGGGAACGAGATAACCGTCGTCATTGCCGATCGCAAGGTCATAGGTTCCGGTGTGTGGGACGAAAGAGTCCACATGGTTCCAACTTGGCGCCAAATCGAATCCGGCGTCCGGCGTCCAATCGACCGGGACGCTCG
>JBEKOS010000478.1:0-3746 GCA_049521535.1 Terriglobales bacterium
GAGCCCCGTGGGCATGCCGCTGGACGAGCTGACTGTCGCCGCCAGGGTTACTGTTTCACCATAGTTCGAGGGTTCAGGCGAACTGGTCAAGGCGATGAGGGAGGAGCTTCCGCCGGGCAGCACTTCGAAGACCGTGCCTTGTCCGTGGGCGCCGCCGGACACTGTGGTGCTGTAGAGGTTGCCTTGCACATCCCGAATCAGCGCCGCATAGGGCTCGGTCCCGTCGGAACATCCTTGCGAGCAAAAGCTGTGCAACACCGTTTCCGTCCAAGAACCACCGCCATGCGGAGTCACCTCAAAGACCGCGCCGCCGCCGTAGGCGCCTCCGCTTTCCGTTGTTCCATAAAGATTGCCGCTGGAATCGAACACCAGTGCCGAGAACGGTGCCTGGCCGTCGCTGCAGTTGCTCCGGGCGCAAAAACTGTAGAGCACTTTCTGCGTCCACGGACCTGACCCGCTGGCAGGCGGCGAAAGTTCGAAAACGACGCCGTAGTCATCATAATCACCACCAGCGTTGGCGCCGGCGTAAACCGTCGTACCATACAAATTTCCCTGAGCATCGAAGATCAGCTCGCCGTGCGGACTGGCCCCGTCGACGCAGGCTCCGAGATTTCTGCAGAAGCTATAAAGGATAGTCTTGGTCCACGGACCACTCCCGCTGGTTGCCGGGCTCAGCTCGTAAGCCGTGCCGTTGCCTTCCGCGCCGCCCTCGTAAGTAGTCCCGTACAGATTTCCCTTAGCATCCAGTAGGAGACCGGAGCGCGGGTACCATCCGCCGTCGCCCGAGGTGCTGAATTCATACAGCAGTTTCTCGGTCCACGCGCCGCTCCCGCCCACGGGGGGACTCAATTCAAACACCACGCCACCACCGGAACTACCCCCTGGCCCTCCCCCCACCGTGGTGCCATAGAGGTTACCTTGGGAGTCAAACACCAGCCTGCCTAGCGGCGCCTCCCCATCGCTACAACTTTGGCTGTTCGGTGCACAAGTAAAGCTGTACAAGACCGACTCGGTCCATGAGCCGCTCCCTCCCGCTGGCGAGTTGAGCTCGAAAACCGCGCCGGCATTGTATGCGCCCCCGGAAGCCGTCACTCCGTATAGATTGCCCTGGGAATCAAGAATGGGCGTGGCCCAATCCGGGGCCTTGCCATCGACGCAGTTGCTCTGAGAGCAAAAGCTATAAAGCACGGTTTCGGACCAAGGACTACCGCTGCCGGCTGGCGGACTCAACTCAAAGACCGTACCGCCGTCGTGGATGCCGCCGGAAGGCGTCACCCCGTAAAGATTGCCTTGGGAGTCGGACACGAGTCCCGCGTGAGTGGCGCTTCCGTCGCTGCAGGCGCTGCCGCCTGCCGAGCAAAAGTTGTAGAGCGCGCTTTCTCCGTACTGGGCGTGTGCGGGCTGTGCCACCAGCGGCGCCAGAAGAATTGCCAATGTCGGGGCGGCGATCGTAGCAGCAATCGTCCTCCTCAATCGGAATCCGGACGCCCGGCTGACGCTTCTGCGGATTGCAGAACACAAAAGGTCCAACATAACATTGCCCTCCCTGAGTGCTATACGGGCCAAAACCCTTCAATTCCAATCATGGGTACCCCCAGCTAAAGCCCGGAGAGTTCATATCTCTCCGCCGCTGCCTGGATCTACCAACTGACGGTCAATTCACCGTCTGTGTGGCCTGGGCGCCGGCGGCTGGAACCTCCACTACCCGGTTGTTGCCGCTATCTGGGATGAAGAGATCGCCCGCAGCATCCAACGCCACACCGGACGGGTGAGACAGTCCTGTGGCCGGCAGTGTGGTCTGGGCACCGCCGCACGCCGGAAGCTCCACCACGCGGTTGTTAAGCGAATCCGCGATGAAGACATCCCCCACCCATCTACAGCCACACCGGTTGGGCCGACAGTCCACTGGCCGGCACCGTGATCTGGGCGCCGGCGAACCATACGCTTTGCGCATGCGCAGGTAATGCGAACGCCAGGCAGAGCACCGCAGTCGCAATCGCAATCCATATCCGTCTATCTGGGAGCAGGCTCGAAGACCTTGTCGTTGTTTTTCGAGTCGCCGGAGACCGTGGAGCCGCCACGGTAGAAGGCTGTTGGCTGATCATGAAAACCCTCCAAAGCGAATCCCTGACTTGCGTGGCTTCGTTTCTGGTGTGAGAAACACCTGTCTATTGTTACCTATAACGCAGCAGTACGAACGGGGCAGTGAGCCAGATCACACATGGTGCTGTTCTTCCCAAGTCTTGAAGAAACGCAAGGCTCAATTCCCAATGCCGTTGGGCGGCGCGCGTCGGCTTTGCGCGAGGTGGCCTCTGGTTGTAGCGCTGGCCCCTGGCCGGGGTCCCCAGCAAGTGCCGTCATTGTCCTTGCGCGTGGCGGGGCAGACCGAAGGATCTTTGCACTCGCCTGCACCCTGCAGAGCGCAAGCCAGATGCATAGATCCTTCCCGGCGCGCACGGGACAGGTCGCACCGAAAAACATTTTATCCTGCCGGCAGGCGGCACGGGTGCGGCGCTCAGGACCACAAATTCCTGGCGAGTGCCTAATGTCAATCGGCCCGCAAGGCTCTGGTCATCCTGACGCTGCCGAAGCGATGACAAGAAAACGCGGTGGCGAGGAACCTCCCTCGCCACCGCGCTAACTGCCGGCTACCCGCCACTAGCCACTAACTACTTGACGCTTCCTGCCGCTGTCACCGTCTGCGTCACCTTCGTCGAGATGCTGGCGCTCTTATACTCCGATCCGTCGTACACAGCGTAGAGCATGTAGGTCCCCGCTTTGGTGAAGGTATGCATGAGCGTGGCCACGCCCCCGGACAAGGTGGCGTTCCCCAACAGCGTGTTGTACGGCGCCGCGGTCCCGCCATAGAACGACACCGTCCCGGTGGCTGCGACGCCGTTCCCCGGCGTCACCGTGGCGGTCAGAGTGACCGCTTGCGCGGTCGTGGAAGTACTCGGCGAGTTCGTCAGGCTCGTGGTCGTGGTGTCAGAGGTAACCGTGTACGGCAGTGCCGTCGAGGTGCTCCCTGCCACGTTCGACGAGCCGCCGTATACCGCCGTGATGCTGTGGCTCCCCGGCGCCAGCGCCGAATAGCTCAGCACTGCCACCCCCGCCGCATTCACCGTCTCCACACCGATTGACGTGGCGCCATCCTTGAAGGTCATCGAGCCCGACACGGCGCCGCCATAGGTTGGCGTTACCGTCGCCGTAAACTTGACCGTCTCGGCGCCCGTGGACGAAGTGGGGCTGGCCACCACCGCCGTGGTCGAGCCCGCCTGGCTTACCGTGACGCTCAGCGGGTTCGAGGTGGAGGCCACGTATAGGCCCGTCCCCAAATAGTATGCCGTCACACTCGGGGTGCCGACCGAAAATGCCGCCGTGGTCAGCGTCGCCACTCCGCTCCCGTTCAACGTCCCCGCTCCCAAAACCGTGCTGCCGCTCTTGAACGTCACCGAACCGGTAGGAACCGTCGATCCCGAAGTCGGCGTCACTGTCGCCGTGAACGTGATCGCCTGCCCATAGTACGTCGGCGAACCCGCATTCGACGTCAGCGCGGTACTCGTCCCCAACTGAGTCACCGTCTGATCAACTACTGCACTGGTGCTGGTCTTGACGTTGTTCGTGCCCAGGTACGCCGCCACGATCGGGCTGGTGCCCGAATTCAGCCCCGCATAGTTCAGCGTCGCCACTCCCGACCCGTTCAGCACCGCCGTCCCGATCGGAGTATTGGTGTTGTAGAACGTCAC
>JBEKOS010000479.1:0-3746 GCA_049521535.1 Terriglobales bacterium
TACGTACCTGCGTCCCTATTATGGACACGTACTGGTGGCGCTGGTAGCGATTCTTCTTAAGTCGGGTGCAGACGTGCTGGGTCCGTTCCTGACCGCCCTGGCCATCGATAGGTATCTCGCTCCCGCCGTCGGCGCCCAATCTGCTCTTAACCATCATGGATTTCGGGTTCAGATGCCGGCTTTTGTTGAATCGTTCCTGAACCGCTGGCTGTCACCGCAGCCGCTGGTGGGGATTGCTGAGATTGCCGCAGTTTACGTAAGCATGCTGATTTTCAGTTTTTTCCTGGACTTTATCCAAACGTATTTTATGCAGTGGACCGGCCAGAAGGTGATGTTTGACATGCGGGCCCAGATTTTCCGCCGGCTGCAAGCCATGCACATCGGATTTTTTGACCGTAATCCGGTAGGCCGGCTGGTCACGCGAGTCACCAGCGATGTGGATGCGGTGAACGAAATGTTCACCTCGGGCGTAGTCGCGATTTTTGAAGACGTGTTCGTGCTGATTTTCATCGTGGCCATCATGTGGCGAATGGATTGGCGGCTGGCTTTGATCACTTTCTCAGTGCTGCCGCCGATCGCCATCGCCACGATGTTTTTCCGCAAAGCTGTACGCGATTCCTACCGCCGCATTCGCACGGCGATTGCCCGTATCAACGCCTACCTGCAGGAACATGTAGGCGGCATGGTGGTGGTGCAGCTTTTTAATCGGGAGCAGCGTGCCTATGAAAATTTTGAGAAGATCAACCGCTCGCATATGGAGGCGTTCAAGGATGCAATCATGGCGTACTCGCTTTATTATCCGATCGTCGAAATACTCTCCTGGACGGCGATCGCCATGGTCATCTGGTTTGGTGGAGGGCAGGTAATCCGCAACGTGACTACGGTCGGAGTTCTGGTCGCCTTTATGCAATACGCGCAGCGCTTCTTCCGTCCCATTCAGGATCTGAGCGAGAAATACAACATTTTGCAATCGGCCATGGCTGCGAGCGAACGGATTTTCAAGCTGCTGGACACGCCAGTTGAGATCATTTCCCCGCCCCATCCGAAGATGCCCGACGGCCCGGGGCGTATCGAATTTGATCATGTTTGGTTTTCGTACAGCGCACGACCGGCGCATGGCTCCCGGCTCTCGGCCGTCGTTAAGACAATGAAGACAAGGAGTGCAGGGTTCGGTGCCGAGAGCCGGGAGTCGGCAGCCGACAGCGATGAAGAGTGGGTTCTTCGCGATGTCAGCTTCACCATTGAACCGGGACAAACCGTAGCGGTCGTCGGGCACACCGGAGCGGGAAAGACCACGTTGATCTCGCTGCTGCTACGCTTCTACGACGTGCAGCGTGGATCCATCCGCATCGACGGCGTGGATGTGCGAGAGATGGACCTTAGCGGATTGCGGCGCCGCTTTGGTGTGGTGTTGCAGGATCCCTTCCTCTTTTCGGGTACGGTGCGATACAACATCAGGCTGGGCACCGATTCAATTGCGGACGAAATGGTGGAACGCGCCGCCGAAGACGTAAACGTCGCCGATTTCATTCGAACCCTGCCGGGCGGTTATGACGAAATGATGCACGAGCGCGGCAGTACGCTGTCGACGGGCCAAAAGCAGCTAATTTCATTTGCCCGCGCGCTGGCGCATGCCCCGAAAATCCTGGTGCTCGACGAGGCGACCTCGAGTGTCGATACTGAAACTGAATTTCGCGTGCGCGAGGCGCTGGCGCATATGGTCGAAGGGCGCACTTCGGTGATCATTGCTCACCGGCTTTCGACGGTACAGCGCGCCGACAACATCATTGTTATGCATAAGGGCAAAGTCCGTGAAATGGGTGGGCACCAGGAATTGCTCGCGCGTCGCGGCATCTACTGGAAGCTCTATCAACTCCAGTACAAGGATCAGGAGCTTGCCGTTGCTGCTGGATCCTCACTGCCAGAAGTGACAGCCGGCGCGGATGATTGATATCCAATTGCGCTGATTCCAAGTCTGGCCACCTGCCCAGCGGTACAATGCTCATTGACTCCTAATATTTCTTCTGCGGGCAAAACGCCGCCGACTGCCAACTGAGAAACTGAGTACTAATTCATGCGCTTTCTCATCTCCGCGGGCGAAGCTTCAAGCGACTTTTACGGCTCGCAACTAATTGCCGCTCTGAGGAAGCGTGTGCCCACAGCAGAGTTTTTCGGTGTTGGCGGGCCAGCCATGCGTGCGGCAGGGTTCGACGCGATTGTGGATTCAGCGAGCATCGCGGTTGTCGGGATCACCGAAATCGTCAGTCATTTGCCGCAGATTTTCCGTGAGTTCGGGCGCCTCCTGCGCGCCAGCGACGAGCGCAAACCTGATGCGGCCATTGTAATCGACTCACCGGGATTCAACTTCCGGCTGGCACGAAAACTCCACGGCCGGGGAATCCCGGTTTTCTATTATGTAAGTCCCCAACTGTGGGCCTGGCGCTCCGGCCGGATCAGGCGGGTTCGACGTTACGTTCACAAAGTGTTGGTGATTTTCCCATTCGAGGCCTCCTGGTACCGGAGTCGCGGGGTAGATGCCGTCTTTACCGGTCATCCTCTGGCCGATGTTCCACTACCTGAGATCTCGCGCGCCGACTTTGCGCTGCAACACGGGCTCGATCCCGACAAAACCTGGATCGCCCTATTGCCCGGCAGCCGACAAAAAGAAGTTGCCCTGAACCTGGAGCCGCTGCTACTGGCCGCACAAATTCTCCACGAGCGGGATGACTACGAATTCATTCTGCCTAAAGCCTCCACGCTGGAGGTTGCATGGCTGGCGGATCAGATTGAGCGGTGCTCTGCAAACCATACAATGTCTGCGCCTAAGATGGTTGTTACCACCGATGCTCGCGCCAGCTTGCTTCATGCCCGCGCCGCCGTGCTGGCGAGTGGTACGGCCACCGTGGAGGCGGCTTTGATTGGGACGCCCTGTGTGGTGGTATACCGGGTTTCGCCGTTGACCTGGCTGGTCGGAAAGCCACTCGTCAAAGTCAAGCTGTATGCGATGCCCAACCTGATCGCTGGTCGCGAGGTGGTCCCGGAACTGATCCAAAGCAACTTCACTCCCGGAAATGTTGTCGCCTGTTTGCGGGAGATTGTTCCAGATGGCCAGGCACGCCGGCAGATGCTGGCCGGATTGAGTGAGGTTCGCAGCGCCTTGCGGCCCGGAGCAGAACCGGCAGCCGAACGCGCCGCCGAAGTCATCTTGAGAAGCGCGAAGAATCCATAAAGCCGCTGGCTGGAAGCTGTTATCCTTTGATTAACCTTTTGATACTCGAAGTCATCCAATCAAAGGGTATTTTCAGCTCGAATGTCGACAAATTTCGTATTGCGTCGCTTCTCATTCCCACTGAGACAGGGCTTTCTTAGTCTGCTTTTGGCAGTCGTTTTCTCGCCGCTGGCTCCACCCTTGGCGCATGCTGCGGAAAAGCAACGCCTGCGAGTGGACGACTATGTGATCGATGCGACCCTGTTGCCGAATGCTCACAAGCTGACGGCGAGAGTTCGCGTGAGGTTTACCGCCCTCGATGAGATTGCCACGGCAACATTTGAACTGCATAATGCCTTGCGCCTCACCCGCGTGCTCGATGCCCAGGGGCGCCAACTTTCGGCCGAGCGAGTCACGCAGGATTCAACCGTTCGCGTGGCCTTGCCCGCCGGTATGGAAAAGAACGCCTCAACGACCTTTACATTTGAGTACGAGGGCGTGTTGCAGAATGCTGATGACAGCCCGGTCCAAGGCCTTA
>JBEKOS010000480.1:0-3721 GCA_049521535.1 Terriglobales bacterium
GTAATCCTGTGAATAATTGAATCGCGGCAGCTTGAACATGTCCTGCCGTATGGCGGAGGCTGATCCGTCAGTACCAATTACAAGTTCCGACTCGACCAAAACCTGACGGTCATGTACTTCATCGTTCATGTGCAACCGCACCGCACCATCCTGAATTTCGTAGCCGGTGCAGCGCTGGTTGAAGTGAATCTTCACGCCGGCGGACTCAGCTGCATTCAGCAGCGCAATGTTCAGTTCGGCGCGAGAAACCGCATTAATGACCTCAGTATCGTCCTTACCGTAAGGTTGAAACGTCAGATCGCCGGTAACCGAATGCATCATGCGGCCGCGCATCGGAATGACGATCTTCTGCAGCCCCTGCCAAACGCCGGCCTCCTGCAGGGCGTGGATACCGCGAGTCGAGACGGCGAGATTGATGGATCTTCCAGCGCTGATGCGGACACGGCGCATGTCCGGACGGCGCTCATACAGGACGACTGGAAAGCCGCGCTGCACCAGAGAAATGCCAAGCAAAGGCCCAGCGAGCCCTGCACCGATAATCATGATAGTTGGATTTTTCATTCGGCTTGCAGGATCGTTCGTGCCTCCCAGAGCTCGGGAAAGAATTTCTTGTCGAGAGTAAGCCGCAGGTACGATGAGCCGGCGCTGCCGCCCGTGCCCATGCGCATTCCAATGACACGCTCCACCAGTTGAATATGCCGCAGCCGCCATCCCACCACTAATTCGTCAAACTCGATCAGCCGTTCGCAAACATCAATCCAGTCGCGATGGTGGCGTTCATCCTGATAAAGATCGCGGATGGCCTGAATACGCGCTTGATATCGTTCTTCCGCACTAGACGCGGCAGAAGAGGAAAGCTCGGGCACCTTGCCGATAGCCTGCAAGGCCTTGAAAAAGACATCGTGCAATGAAGGTTCATGCAAACGACGCAAGAGTTTATCGTGCGCTTCCGGATCGGGAGCGTGGTGATGCAGCAACTTCTCGTCCTTCAGGCCGCAAAGGAATTCAATCTCACGGAATTGCTCCGACTGAAAACCGCTGGCGGGTTCCAGTTTGCCGCGAAATGCCAGAAAGTGCGTCGGTAGCATGGTTTCCAAAATAGTGAACTGGTCCACCAGGACGCGCATGACTTCCGTACAGCGCCGCAGCAACCTCGCGGCTTCGTACACCTGCTCAGGCGAAGCTGGTCGCTGGCTCTTGCCTTCCACGGAACCGGCCACAGCCGCGGACCCGGGGGGCTGGGCTGCACGTAAGCTGGCGACCACGGCATCCAAATCGTGGAGCAATTCCTTAAACCAAAGTTCATACGTCTGATGAACGATGATGAACAATAATTCGTCATGATGCGCAGGCGAAGACTGAGGATATTGCAGGTGCAACAATTCTGGGACGTGCAGGTACCCGCTATAAGTCAACAGCGGCGCAGCCTTCACTCCCGATGACGCTCCCCCCACAGAGGCCGGCCCGCCCGTGGATCGGTCTTCTTTCGCACCGGCTATGCGCGCTGCTGCGTACTCCGCAGTGAAATTCTTGTCTTGATCGAGCCCTAAAAATCCGATCGCGTTGCCTGCAAGCAGCTTTGTCTTGACTTCCTGCGGCAACCGGCCCGAACGCACCAACGAACTCGGTCTTTCTTCTCCCAGCGGGAAAGGGTAATCGGAGCCAAGCATGACCTGGTCGGCTCCCATTACATCCACCAGAAACCGAAGTGTCCGGTCATCGAATACCGCAGAGTCAACGAAGAACCGATCGACATATTGGCTGGGCGGACGCTCCGATTTGCCACGCGCGACCTCATGGTGTCGCCAGGCATTTTCCAGTCTGCCTAGGAGAAAAGGGAAGCTGCCGCCGCCGTGGGCAAAGCAAATCCGCAGATTGCGGGGCAGGCGATCAAAAGCGCCGCTCTCGATCATGGCCACAATGGCGAGCTGCGTCTCCGCTGGCATGCCAACCGTCCAGGGCATCATGTAATTGGGCATGCGATCCGGGGACATCATGTCCCAGGGATGCACCAGCACGGCTGCGTTCTCGCGGGCGCAGTGCTGTAGGAAGTTGAGTATGCCGGGGTTGTCGAGATTCGTTGGGCCAATGTGGTTGCCGATTTCGACGCCCAGGTGACCGGCCTTCATGCAGCGGGTAAGCTCGTTGCAGGCGTAGTCAATGTTCTGTAATGGCACCTGACATAACGATTTCAGCCGCCCATGGCTGCGACTGCAAAGCTCCAGGGCGGCGTCGTTGAATAACCGTGCGACGTCGAGCGCGTGCTCTGCGGGACGGGAATAGGAGAACAAGACTGGCGTCGGAGAGATGATCTGGAGGTCGATGCCATCGCGATCCATTTCTTGCAGACGAACATCCACGTCCCAGCAGGCCGAGTAGATGCGGCGAAAGAAACGGTCACCGAGCATGATATCGGCCTTGCCATCGCCTGTGTGTTTGATCCAGGGCCAGTCGGATGTGCCATACCGGGCGGCGAGGTCCGGCCACGACTGCGGGAAAAAATGAGTATGAATGTCGATAACCATAGGGTGTTACTTTCCCGGATGTACGGTGCCGCAGTGTCTGCATTTTCGCAGGTCCACATTGCCGTAGAAGCGCTCGAATACCGGGGGAAGATCGTCCACCAGGCTCTTCACACGAAGCTCCGCTCGGTGCACCAGTTGATGGCAATTCGGGCAGTACCATTCGAACGCGTCCACTGAGCCTTCCGGGCGCGGCACCTCAATCACCATACCGATCGTTCCCGCTCCTCGCTGGGGCGAGTGGCGCACGTGTTTAGGGAGCAGAAACACCTCGCCCTCGCGAATCGGCACTTCTATGGGCGGCTTGCCGGGTTCTGGCATTAGCCGAAGGAAAATATCCCCGCGCAACTGGTAGAAGAACTCCTCGGTAGGATCGTCGTGATAGTCGCGGCGCTGATTTGGCCCGCCCACCACTGTGACCATCATCTCGCCGTCTTCCCAGATCTGGGCATTGCCGACCGGCGGCTTCAGCTTGTCCTTGTTGGCTTCGATCCAAGCGTTCAAGTTGGTGGACGCAAGGGACTTGATGGATGGCATAGGAACTCTCCCTACTCTTTCGCAAGTGGCTTATACGCAACTGCCTTCATTTCAACCAGCAGATGCGGGTGCGGCAATTGGTGCACGGCTATAGTAGTTCGCGCGGGCCCGTCGTAATCGAAAAACTCTCCGTACACTTCGTTGTAGCCGCCAAAATCGTTCATGTTGACCAGATAACTCGAAATCTCCACGACATCGTGAAGGGTGGCGCCGGCAGTAGCAAGAATGTCGCGAATATTTTCGATCACGGCGCGGGTTTGCGCACGAATATCAAGCTGGGTGGTCCCCATGTGGTCGGATACAGCGCCGGCGATGGAGTTGTCGGAACGGCGCGAACTGGTTCCGGAAACGAATAGAAAATCGCCCCCGCGCTTGATATGCGGAAATTTTCCACGCGGTATTGCTTTGCCCGCAACTACTTTGCTGTCCATGCAAACTTTCGCCGCAGATTAACGCAAATAAACGCAGATCGCAAGGCTCAAACGCCCAGATCTCATGACTGCTACATGTGATCTGCGACCATCAGAGTTTATCAGCGGCGCCCCTTCTTCCCCATTCAGATTTTGACACAGACGTTGTTTAATTCTGAATAAAAGTTCAGCGAGTGCAGTCCACCCTCACGGCCAATCCCAGACAGGCCCACGCCACCAAACGGCGTCCGC
>JBEKOS010000481.1:0-3719 GCA_049521535.1 Terriglobales bacterium
CCGGGCACATCGGAGGCGACAAAGTACTCGCCTTCGCCCACGCCGATAATCACCGGCGGGCCAAAGCGCGCCACCACAATCTTGTCCGGTTCCAGAGCTGACAGGAAGACCAGTGCAAAGGCTCCCGTAAGCCGCTTGACGGTGCGGCGAACGGCCACCTCCAGCGAAATGGGCTGTCCGGCGGCGTCGGCCTCCGTCTGAATCTGCTCGACCAGGTGGGCGATGATTTCGGTGTCGGTTTCGGTGACGAACTTGTGGCCCTGGGCGATGAGTTCGTGCTTCAGCTCCAGGTAATTTTCCACAATGCCGTTGTGGACCACGACGATGCGGCCCGTGCAATCCCGATGGGGGTGGGCATTCTCTTCGGTGGGCCGCCCATGGGTAGCCCAGCGGGTGTGACCGATGCCGAAGGTGCCATCGATGGGATGTTCGCGCAGAACCTCTTCCAGGTTGCACAGCTTGCCCGGAGCGCGGCGTACCTCAAGGGTAGAGCGGTTGGGACTGCCCACGGCGATGCCCGCCGAGTCGTAGCCGCGGTATTCCAGCCGCCGCAGCCCTTCAATGATGACAGGAACTACCTTCTTTGGACCGACATAACCGACAATTCCGCACATGCATTGATTCTAAACGACCGGCACAGGCGGAAAAGAGGCCCGCTGGCCGCGACGAAGCGCAATGCGCATAGGAGGATGAACCGGCCATGTTCAGCGAGAGCAGCCCGACTTCCGTTTGCAAGTTACGCCAGCAATGAACCCGCTCACTGGCGAACTCGCTATCACCGCAAAGGCCTGCCCTGAGCGAAGTCGAAGGGCGGTGGCTAAACTGCTAAAAAAATCAACAGTCCTCGCGGGTTTTGGCGAAAGGATAGAGAAGACCCAAGTCTCAACCAATATTGTTCATCAAAAGCGGGGCGAAACAAAACCACAGCCGCATGAACACTTCAAATGGCTTTAGTGCCCGCCGTGCCGGCGCAGCAAATCCACAATATTTTGATAGCCTCTTTGCGCCGCGCCACTCAACGGCGTTTTGTCCAGGTTGTTTCTGGCATTGACGTCTGGCTTGTGCTCCAGGAGTAATTCCACTATGGCTTCCTGACCGTTAAGCGCCGCCACGTTCAAGGGCGTATTGCCTTCGACGTTTCTGTTGTTGACTGCGGCCTTGTGCTCCAACAGAACTTTCGCAACGTCCACATTGCCCATCTGCGCCGCCAGGTGCAAAGGGGTATCGCCATCGCTGCTTGTTGCATTGACGTCGGGCTTGCGAGACAGCAGCAACTCCACCACATCTGCGTAGCCGTCAACCGCCGCCAGGTGCAAAGGCGTAAAGCCGCCATCATCCTTGGCATTGACATCGGCTCTGCGCGCCAGCAGCAACCCCGCTACGTCCTTTTTGCCCAGGCGCGCCGCCAGGTGCAATGGCGTATCGCCGGCGTTGTTTTTGGCAGTGACGCTGGCTCGGTGCGCGAGCAGCAATTCCGCCACATCCCCAGAGCCGCCCATCGCGGCCATATGCAAGGGCGTATTGCCGGAGTTGTCCCTGGCCTCAATCTGAGCCCCGCGGTCCAGCAGCAACTGCGCCATTTCTTTATGGCCCACGTGCGCCGCCAGATGCAAGGGCGTCGCGCCGCTATTGTCCTTGCTGGAAACCAGGCCAGGATTCGTATCAAGCAGTGTTGTGGCCTTTGCCAAGTCGCCATCCTCGGCTGCTTGATGAATGGGGTCGCAGAGGCCGTAACTACTCCACACCAGAGCCGCCAGCAGGACGGCGGCGAGCCGATAAAGTGGGGAATGAAAAAACCCGCTGAGGAAAGGGTGCGTCTTCATGCTTACCCCCGCATACCCGCACAGTATACCTGAATCTGTCAAGTGTGTGGAGAGTAAGGCGCGCTATTCCTCAATGCGGAAGGTGAACTCTTCGATCACCGGGTTGGTCAGCACTTCGCGGGCAATGCGCTCAACCTGGGCGCGCGCGGCCTCGGCCGTGAGCCCCTCCGCGAGCGAAAGCGCGAAATACTTGCCCTGGCGCACTTGGGTTACATCCGCAAATCCGATCTTGCGCAGGGCGTTCTGGATCGTCTGGCCCTGCGGATCCAGGACCGAAGTCTTCGGCGTGACAATAACGTGTGCCTTCATCGTTAACGATTATATTAGCTCCGGCCGGTTTTTTGGGTAGAGGGGCGCGGGACCACCAATCCGTTTAAGCGAATGAGACAGTTTCGCAACTGAACCTGTCAAGCCTTCAAAACAGCGATTGATTGCGGCAAACCAAGGTTCCAGCGCACAGCCGGCGCAACTTCCGGTATAATTCTCTGAGACGCGGAGAGATGGCCGAGCGGCTGAAGGCGGCGGTTTGCTAAACCGTTATAGGGGCTAAAACTTCTATCGGGGGTTCGAATCCCCCTCTCTCCGCCAGGAACCCTTCCAGGAATATCCAAAGACATCCGGGATAATGACTCAATCCCCTGAATAATCAGGGGATTTCGTATTATTACTCCGGCGCGGCCAAGGTGAGCCCTTCCTCTTGCCGCGAATCATACTCAGATCTGCCGTTTCCCAAACCCTTGCACGATTCGCGCCGAACGAACCAAAGTTACGACCGTCGTCCGGAGATCAGGTTGATGACCAGCACGATGAGCGCTACGACCAGCAGAAGGTGAATCAGGCTGCCGGCAATATGAAAGCTGAAACCCAACAGCCAGAGAACGAGAAGGATGACAAAGATTGTCCAAAGCATTGTTGCTCCTTTTGTATTGCGGGCGCATGAGAACTGCTATCCATCCCATGCGCCCGCAAGTTTCACCATGATCAGTTATTTGGAAGCGATGGCCTGGGCCTTTGCGTCCCTGACTGCATCCAGGAACCGTGCGGCAAAAGCCGGCGTCGCCACTTCACCGCGCAGAATGCGGCGTGTTGAAATGTCGTGGCCGTAGATGGCTTCCGTGGAATCCTCATCGCGGCGAATATCCGCGCCGGTCAGAGTAAGTCCGGCAAAGGCGCCGCGAGCCCGCGAGTAAGTGAGAATCTCGGTGTTGAGCTTCCAGTCGGTATCGGCGGAAGCATGGCGTCCGACCGGTCCGGCTGCTGCCGAGGCGTCGCCGCCCAGCTCAAAGTTGCTGTTGATCAAATGCTTCATTCCGTCTTCGTTCTGGATGATCATGACCAGATCCACGCCTTCGACGCCAATCTGCAATCCCCAGCTTCCGCCGGTGATGGTAAAGAACGCCGGAGCGCTCCATCCGTTTGCTGTGCGGCAGGTGGCAACGCCACGGCCGTTTTCAGCGCCAAAGACAAAGCCGCCCTTGAGCATGTGGGGCACAACGGCGATGCACTTGGCGTGCTCCAGAACTTCTTCTGGAATGCCTTTGTCCGGCGCCGACATGATCTCGTGCAGAACGCGGCCCGCATGATCGAGCCGGTCGTCTGTTGCTTCGCGATTCGATCCCGCCCAGGCAATGCCGGTCATGCCGAGGAGTGCCACTAACGTCATAAGCTTTTTCATGAAATTCACCTTTTTCTACCCATGCGCAGCGTCACTTGCTTTCCGCGCACTGAGGCGCACTAGGTAACTTCCACTTTAGGCAGGCTGAGTTGCGCCGTCTGAGCTAAAACGCTCACTGACGAATGGAGCGGGGGCTTGCATCGTGCATTGCCGAGGTGGTTCAAAGTGCACAGACCCAGGTGAATTCTGCCCCTAGAGTCGAGTCTGCATGAATTAAATCA
>JBEKOS010000482.1:0-3716 GCA_049521535.1 Terriglobales bacterium
ATTGGAGCAACTCCTTTTCCGAATCTCGACCATCGGTGCGGGATATTAAAAGTGGCGGTCACCGCGGCAGCCTCTCTTCCCTATAAAGAACCCGAGTGTTGCGGACGGCGGAGACCACCAGTTTCAGCGCCAGGCCCGCAATCGCCACCACGCCGCCCACGTCGAAAAGTCGAAACACTCCCAGGCTTCCCAAGCGAACCCAGGGTTCATGCAACAGGTAGAGAGTCCCAACGGCCAGGATGACTCGCAACTCGGTAGGGCCGAACCCCAGGAAAGAAAGGTGAAAGACCCGCCGGACGTGCGTGGCGAGAAACTCCTCGGCCGCCGCGGTCAGGTAGGCGGCGAGCATTCCCAGCGCCAGAAGCGGATTCATGTACCCCGATAGAGCCAAGCCGCCCAGCAAAAAGAAAGTCCCCACCATGTCGAGCACATGATCGACGTAGAAGCCGTATCGCGGCCGAAGTTGATTGCGAACCCGCGCCAACGTGCCGTCCAGGCTGTCTCCAAACCAATTGAGAGCGAGGGCGAGAACGACGAAGATTAGGGCCAGAGGATGGCGGTTGGCCAACGAGTATGCAACTCCGGCACCGAGCATCGCAGCGAACCCCAGCGCGGTCAGATGGTCGGAATTGACCCAATGCGGCAGGCGTTGGGCCATCCAGACGAGAGCCGCCTTTTCGGCACGCGCCAGGATGCTCCCCTGTTCCCGGACATGATTTGGATTACCGTAGGTCTTTCCCCTGCCCGACGAGATTTCGATCACGCCAATGGCGCCCGGCGTACGTGTCGATTTTGCATGCTTCCATAAAGCGTCAAACCATGTCGTAACGGCAGTCGTCATCATGTAAGCCTCGCTTCCCAGGCGCCCGCCACAGCAGGCCCTGGCAGAGCAGCGGGCACTTGCATCACCGAATTCATGACCTCGTTAAATGCTTGTGTAGAAAGGGAGTTTTCCGGCAGGTGGCGAAAGATCAACGCCCCTTGGGCGGAGTGTTTCTCCGACAGTGGAGTGTCATTGCGGCACCATGACCTATCTGGAGCATGTGCCAGGGGCAGAGGCGAGCCACCCATGTGAACGACTCTGCGGGCTAATGCAACTGTCCGATCTGATAGGTCACGATGGCCTGCTGAATCTGGAAGTCATATTTGGCGTTGGTATTGTCGATCTGTGCGGAGGTTAAATTCAGTTGCGCCTCCGACAGTTCGACAATCGAGCTCAGGCCAAGCTTGTATCGGCCCTGCGAGAGATTCAGCGCAAGGTTTGCCTGTTTCACCAATTGGGTTGTAACGTCGAGATTCTGGTAAGCCGTGACTTCGTTGGACCACGCAATGCGCACATCGCGCGAAATCCGGTCGGCAAGATCGCGCTGCGCCTGATCGGCAGCGTGAGTCCGGAACGTCGCTTCCTGATGACGGGCTGAGAACAGAAAGCCGTTGAAGATGGGCACATTCACATTAATGCCGCCCGCCTCGTAGTGATCAGTTAAGGGAAGTTGGTATGCCGGCGCGACGCCAGCCACGGCGACGGCGCTGATGGTGGGCATGTACAAGTCGCGTTCGGCGCGAGCATACTTCACGGCAGCGTCATAGCTGAAACGCGCACTGGCAAGGTCAGGCCTGTTCACGAGAGCTTGTGCGACGAGGTCCGTCGGATCGGCCGGCGGCGGTGTGGGCATGGGTTCCTCTAAAAGCTCGAAGGACTTCGGCGCGGAGAGGCCGAGGGCGTTTGCCAGCTCCGCGTAGGCGGCTTTCTCGCCGCTTTGTGCTTGCACCAGCAGTTGCTTGGCTTTGGCCAAATCCACCTCTGCGAACGCCACATCGACTTCCGATTTCAATTGGTTCTTTTCGAGCGTCGTAATCTGGTCCGTGAGGATCTGGCGGGCTTTCACCGTTTGCTGGGCAACTTGAAGAAGCGCCTCCGCTCGCAACACGCCGAAGTAGGCGCGATCGACGGCGAGCAGCACGTCCTGCTGAGTCTGCTGGGCGCTCTGCGTGGCCGCGCGGGCTCCGAGTTTGGCAGAGGCAACCAGATTCGACGTTCGGCCGAAGTCCGTAATGAGCTGGTTCACTTCCAATCCATCCGCCTGCCGGTTCAAAACCCGCGAGGCGCTCAGGTAACCCGCTTCGACGCGGCTATTGTCGCTGGGAAGTCCGCCTGCTGCAGTGATGCTGCCGACCGCGGTTGGGTAGTAGGCCGACTGCGCCTCGCGAGTCACTTGCTCCGCGGCGCGGGCCTCGAACGTGGCTTCCTGCAGCAAGGGATGGTTGCGCAGCGCGATGGCCTCGGCGTCTTTCAACGAAAGCTTCTGCGCGGGAGCCTGCTGCGGAGCAGCGAATTGTGCACAGGGCCCCACAAAGCCCCAGAGCGCGACGCACATGGACAAAATGGCGGTGGGTCGAGGTACTAAATGTCTCATTCCCCAACCTCCTTGGGTTCGTTCGCCACGCCGGTTTTCTTCCTGCCGTACACCAGCAGATAGGCGGCGGGCACGATGAATATGGTCAAAATGACTGACGACGTCAGCCCCCCGATGATCGCCCGTGCCATGGGTGTGTACTGTTCGGCGCCTGTCCCCAATTTCATCGCCATAGGAATCATTCCGATGATGGTGGCTAGCGAAGTCATCAGGATGGGCCGCAGGCGCACGCGGCACGCCGTAATCACGGCATCAGCGGGCGCCAGACCTTGCGTCTCCAGGTTATGGGCGAAGTCCACAATCAGGATGCTATTGGAATCGGCGATGCCCACCAGCATGAGCACTCCCATGAGCGACATCACGTTCATGGTGCTGTGCGTGAGCGGCAGGATAATGAGCACCCCTACAAATCCCATGGGAATGGCCAGCATGATCAGGAAGGGATCGACGAAGGAGCGGAACTGCGCCACCAGGATGAGATACAGCAGCATAAACGAGAGCATGAAGCCGAGCCCGAAGCACTTGAAAGACTGTTCCATTCCATTCACCATGCCGCGCAGATCGACGCGCACATTGCCGGGGATATTGCTCTTCGCCAGAATGCCGCGTATTTCATGAGTGAGTTTTCCCAGATCCTCTCCCTTCGGCGTCACATAGACATCCGAAACCCTCTGAATCTGGTAATGGTCCACTTCGGTGGGTGATTGAAGCCGGGTGCGTTTTACCACGGTGTCGAGCGTCGTGGGATCCTTTAGGTTCGGCGCCCGCAGGGGGATGTTCCTCAGGTCCATGGAATCATGAATGGCTGGCGAACCCTTCTCGAAAAACTGGACGGTCAGAAAATAGTCGTTCCCGGTTTGCCGATCCACCCAGTAGTTAGGCGCAATCATCAAGTTGGAATTCAGTGCCGTGATGACGTTGTCTACTACGTCTTTCTGGCTTAGTCCCAGTTCCCCCGCGTGCACTCGGTCCACGTCCAGCCGCATCGCAGGGTAGTTCATGTCTTGTGGAATGTAGACCTGTCCGACGCCGGGCAACCCCCCAATCTGCCTGGCCAGGTCCTCGGCGATCGCGTAGCCCTGTTCCAAATTGCTGCCACTCACCTGTACATCGATGGGCGCCGGCATCCCCATGTTCAAGATCGCGTCCACCATCGAACCGCTGGAGAAGAAGGTCCGGATTTCCGGATCCTGCTCGGCCAAGTGATCCTCCAAATGTTGCATATAATCGAAACTGCTGCGCCGGTGCTCATCCTGTAACTGCACCTGCACGGTGGCCGTATATTCTCCGGCGTTAGTG
>JBEKOS010000483.1:0-3702 GCA_049521535.1 Terriglobales bacterium
CTACGTCCCGGCGCTTAAGAGTCGGAATGGGAAAAAAGCAGTGCGTGCGCGGGTTTTCATTCTTAAATCTGAAATCTGAAATCTCAAATTCTTCTTGTGCCTGCCGTCACACTGCACCGTGCGCCCGGTCACAGCGGCCCGCCGGAACATTGCCGAAAATGGCGGTCTGTAGTGTTTCAACGCAGGTCGTCTTAGTGCAAGTCAGCCGCCGGAGGTCTAGGTACCCTGGCGAGGCCACAGGATTGCCACCGACTAACCGGCAGCTTAGTTTCCGCCGAGAGGGCGGCCAATTGTTCCCTCTATCTTCTTTCTTAGGAGCGGTGTGTCCGCCCGCACTTCCGTATTGCCACGCTCCTGGCTGCCGGCTCTCCTCTGCCGGGCTTTTAGATCTCAGAGCCCTTGCCGCGAGCCGGCCGCCGGGAGCCAGTAGTTTTTCTCCGGCTATCTTTGTCCGTACTCCTCACGACATTACTGTTACCGGCAGCTTTTCCTGCCAAAGGACTACCTTATGAACCGCATCGCCTCGTTGTTCACCTCGCCCCTCGCCTCCACAGCCCGCAACGCTGCCCGCGCCAACGCCGGGCCTTCGCTGGGTGATGGACGCCATCCCGCCGCTGCCGCATCGCGCCGGAAGCCGGCGACCGATTTGAGCAACTGGCGACTGAGGACTGGCCCTGGCGGCTTGCCGCTTGCTGCTTGCTGCTTGCTGCTCCTGGCAGTAGTGTGCCTGCTCGCGCCCCCGACGATGTCTGCGCAGCAGCAGGTGACCAAGATTACCGCTGGAAATACTGACCAAAACACTAGCGGCAACAATACCCAGGGCTGGGAAGGCATTGCGGTCGATCCGGTGCGCAACCTCATTTTCATAGTCAACAGCGCCAGCACGACCTCGGGCAGCACCGTGACCGTGATCAACGGTGCAACCAACCAGCCAGTCACGGGCAGCCCCGTGACCGTGGGTGAGACCGCAACCGGCATCGCGGTCGACCCGGTCCACGGCGTTGTTTACGTGAATTTCTGCGCATACGACAATGCATGCTATGACGCCGGCAGCAGCGGCAGCGGCGGCGTGACTGCAATCAACGAAAACGGGCTCGCGACCGCATCGTATAGCAGTAGCAGCGCTTCGGACCCCGGGCCGATCGTCGTAGATCCGTTCCTCGGTACGAACGGCACCGTATACGTGGGCGGTGACGATGCCGTGCTGGTCTTTGCCGGGGCCGCCGTCAGCGGCACCAGCATTAGCGCCCCAACCCTCTCGACCACCTTAGCGACGCACAGCCTGGTCTACGGGCTCGCGGTCAATTACGTCGGCGAAAGCGTATACGTCGCCGACGACTACAAAACGATCTACGAGATCAATTCGTCAAATACCCTTACCAGCGAGACTCTGACAAACTCCACCCCCTGCACCTCGACCCCAGCGCCCCTTTCGCTTGCGGTCAACCCCGTGACCGGCGAGGTATACACAGCAAACTATAACAGCCCGTGTATAACGGCCTTAACCTCGGCCATAGGGTCGCCGTCATACATTGCGGCGGGCACCACTCCTTACGCCATTGCCGTTAACCCGGTGACCAATTTCGTCTATGTGGCCAACGAAGGCGCCGGAACGGTGACCGCCATCAACGCATCGAACAGCAACTCCACCGCTACCATCCCCACCAGCGGGAGCATGACCGGGAGTCCGTGGGATATCGCGATCAACGCGGCGACCAACATGGTATATGTGGCCATGGACAACGGTGACGTCTATGCGTTTACTGGGGCCACCAGCAGCACCGCAGCGGGGACGCCCGTCTTAATCGCCACGGGCATTACCAGCCCAAACATCCAGGCGGTCGCCGTAAACCCGGTCACCAACAAGGCCTACGCGCTCAGCGAAAGCACAACGTCGACATACATAAATGTGCTCTCTGTGATTGACGGTGCAACCAATGCCCTCGCCACAGGTTCGCCGGTCAACACGGGCACAACTCCCCAGGCGGTGGCAGTAAACCCCGGGAATCCGGCGGCCTCAGCAAGCACGTGCAGCTCTTCACCATCGGCTGCGAACTGCGACGTAGCCACCGTCTACGTGGTCAATAACGGCGGCGCCAGCGTCACCGCGGTCAACGCTTCCACCCTATCACCGACCACCGTGAACGTTGGGACCAGCCCGGTGGCGATTGCCGTCGATCCGGTGACCAATCAGGCTTTTGTTGCCAACAGCGGCAGCGCCAACATGACGGTAATTGACGGCGGCCAGGGAACACTTTATCCCACGACCAACGTCTCGACAGGCACCAGTTCAGTTCCCAAGGCCATCGCCGTCAACCCGGTCATCAATTATGTGTATGTGGCCAACCAGGGCACCAACACCGTGAGCGTGTATGACGAGCAGGCGGCGACGATGGTTTCCACGGTACCGCTGCCCACCAGCGCGGCCCCCGCGGCAATTGCCGTTGACACCATACACGACAACATTTATATCGCAAACTCCGGGATTGGTAATGTCAGCGTGCTTCCCGGCACCGGCAGCAGCACTACGCAGGTTACGGTGGGCTCGACTCCGGAGGCAATCGCCTATAACCCCACCAACAATACGATTTACGTAGCCAACACAGGCGTGACCTCGGGTACCGGCGCCGTAAGCTACTTCGCTACGGGCGCCACCTCATCCACTGCGATTAACGTAGGCACCTGCTCCACCCCCAGCGCGCTGGCCGTCGATCCCGTAGCGGACGTCGTTTACGTGCTTTGTAATAACGCCGGGGGCGCGGGCAGCGTATATGTGATCAACGGGTCTGGCAACACGGTCATCGGGAGCGCGATCGCTGTCGGCTCCAACGCCGTTGGGATCGCTTTCGATGCGCTGACCAAGGCGGTTTACGTGACCAACGAGGGCGGCAGCAGCGTGACCGTGATTGACGGGACCACTATAAACCTCACCACACCTTATACCTACACGCTCACTACGGGCTATTCCTTTGCCGGGCCGTATGGCGTCGCCGTTAACCCAGCGACCAACGCCGTGTACGTCACGAACAGCACCGACGCCGCGCTAACCGTGATCAACCCGGCGACGCCCTCGGCGACCCTGGCGTCGGAATGGACACAAACGCCCAGCGGAACTTCCGGCACGGATTCGGGCCTCGCAATTTACGCCACCACCAGCGCCAGTCCTGCTTTTCAGGTCGTAACAACCACCGCCTACAGCTATACCGGCGCCACCACGCCTCATCCGACCGCGTTGTATTACCAGTTGGACTCCACCGAAGGCGCATGGTCGACCGCCACCGTATCAACGGCCGGCAACCCGGCTACCTTTACTTTCTCGCTGAGCAGCGTTAACCCGGGCGTGCACATGGTGTACTTTTACTCCGCCTACGGCGAACAGGGTGGCTCCCAGAGCAATGCCGAAGGTAGCGGGAATTCTCCCATGATCAGCCCCGTCGGGGCGTTTCCGTTTGCCGTCCTGGCGACGACGCTGACAAATAATACGGTTACGCTCGCGCTTACCAGCGGTAGCACGAGTTCCATCACTTGCGGAAACTCGGTCTCGTTTACGGCGACGGTGAATCCGGCCGTCGCCACCGGCGACACGGACGTCGTGGATTTTTACAGTGGAGTTACTTCGTTCGGGTCTCAATCGATCTCGGCTGGGAACACCACAGCGGCGCAAGCCACCACGGCGTTGCCCCCCGGCACCGACTACATCAC
>JBEKOS010000484.1:0-3696 GCA_049521535.1 Terriglobales bacterium
GGTGCCGCATTCCTGGCCTGTGCGCCCATCCTGATCGTAGCCGGCCGCCTGCTCGGGTTCATCCCGGCGTTTCACGCGCCTGCGCATCCCTCGGTGGGCGGCATTGGCCGGACATTCGGCGTTATTTTCGTGGGCACCGCGTTGCCCGAAGAGATCCTGTTCCGCTCGTTGATCCAGAACTGGTTGATGCAACGCTTCCGCTTCACCAGCGGCATGTTGCTCGTTTCAGCGTTGATATTCGGCTGCGCGCACCTGGACAATGGTCCGCAGCCCCTGCCGAACTGGCGCTACATGATCCTGGCCACCATCGCCGGCGTGGCCTACGGCAACGCGTTTCAGAAGTCATCCAGCGTGTTTTCCTCGGTGACCTGCCATGCCCTGGTGGACGCTACCAAGCACATTTTCTTTTGATCGGAGACGGATGTGAATCGCAGGCAAAAGCTGATTGCCGCGGAGGCCGCCGCCGGCTTCGCTTTGATCATGCTGTATATCTGGCGCCTGCGCTTCACCGCGCCGCGCGCCTGGATATTCATCCTGGGCTTCTTCATCCTGTCGCACATTTTGCGCGGCGAGCGGACCGCCGGCCTGGGCCTCCGTTGGGATAACTTCCGGGAATGCGTGGAGGCCATGGCGCCCGCGCTGCTGC
Source organism: Terriglobales bacterium (assembly GCA_049521535.1). Lineage (GTDB taxonomy): Bacteria > Acidobacteriota > Terriglobia > Terriglobales > Acidobacteriaceae > CAZUCM01. Next base: position 647 of record JBEKOS010000484.1, read on the forward strand.
TGCTGGCGCTGTCGCTGATCGCTTGCGGTGTGCTGCTCGAAACCATGCGTCCCATCAGCCTGGAGTATGGCTTCATGTGCCTGTTGGCTTATTGTCCCTGGGGGATCTTCCAGCAATACCTGTTGAACGGTTACATCGCCAACCGGCTGGCGGCGGTGGTCTCCGCACGGCGCGTTCCGCTGATGGCCGCGACGCTGTTCGCGGGAGCGCACCTGCCGAACTGGTTTCTGATGGTGGTCACTTTCGCGATGGGCTACTGCAGCGCCAAAATCTTCATGCGCTACCGCAATCTTTATTTTCTGGGCCTGGCGCACGCCGTGATTGGGACAGCGCTGTTCGTGGTGATCCCGGACTCGATCAGCCATCACTTGACGGTTGGGCCGGGGTTCTTTTTGAGGTAATTGTGGGGCAGGCCCCCGGCCTGCGGCGGCTTCCCTGGCCGCCCTTCCCAGGGCGTTGCCGCGTTTACCATCGGGCGGGCTTCAATCGTCCATCAAGCCGGCGGCGCGGCAATGTGGACCACCTCACCCAGTCGGACATTTGCGACTGCATCCAGCAACTCCATCCGGATGGCGCGGTAGTACGCCATCTGATTCTAGGGCACGTGAACGACGACGATGCAAATTCGAAGCTTTGCGATATTCTGCTGGAATTCGATGCCGCAATCATTTGTGACGAAAAGGTCGAATTGCTCCTGCGCTACCGCTAAGAGTGGACCTTCTTCCATCGCGCCCCAACCTTGATCGCGGACTGCCGCGACCTCATGGCCGCCGAAGAGTTGCTTCACCCTGGGATCTACGCATTCGTCAATGAGGATGCGCATTCTAGAATCTGCGTATTGGCGAGGTCAAGCACAGCGAGGACTTGCTGCCGTCTGATGGGTGGATAGAGCACCAGAAACTGATCGATGGTTTCGCCGCCTTCAAGAAAATCGATGAGGCTCTGCACGGGTACACGCGTGCCCCGGAAGCACGGAGTGCCGCTCATGCGCCCGGGGTTTATCCAAATCGCCTCGTCCAGGCGGTCTCTTTGTTCAGCCGTCACATCCTCAGATTAAGCCATTTTGCCGGGGTGGTGCAAGAAAGAACGTCGGGTTGACGCGCGTAGCGCCGGCCCAATACGGCTTAACGTAGGCTAGCAAGCCGCGGGAACCTTTGCCCGCACCCCAAACGATTCAGAACAGAGTCCATCGTGGGCGAGTCCAAAACCACGCTGTTAGGAAGACTCGCCATTCCCCATCGCTCGATTTCAGTTTCTAAAAAAGATTTTGCAGCCCGCTGTACCTTTTCCGCTGGCATAATCCCGTCGCGAGTGTGCGTAGCTCGGTTGTGTACCTCTACGGTTACTTGCTTGCCGTCGACCTGAAAATTGTAACAGGTCGCAGATCGTACGCCACCTGATGCTCCGGTCGCCGGAAAACTCTCTACGAGGTCCATCGTTAAGAATCCTTTCTTACTTTGACGATACCACTTTCGCCACCCCCCGCAGCCGCGTCAAAACAGGTTTTGGGTTTGGCTGGTTAACTGCGGATAACGTTGATCTGGCTTCGACTTGCCGACGTATCGGCGCGGCGGTAACCTGAAGATTACTCAACACGATGTCACGTCCGATCACCCGGCGGCTAAAACCAGAAGAAGAGGAAGCGCTCCGCAAGCGCGAGGAGCTGGCCGCCATTCGCGCAGCTCTCGCGGAACGCGAGCTGGAGCTTGTCGATCTTCGTAGTCAGCTTGCCGCTTTTGAGGGGCGCTACCTGCGGCAGGTGGGCACTCTCTACGCTGAGCTGGACGAATGGAAGGCGCGAATTTCCGAGTTGCAGGCCCGGCTTCATCCTTCTGTCGCCTCGGCGGCCCAGGCAGAGGAGGCCCGCGAAAAGGCACACCAGACGTATGAAGAGGCCCACGGAGAGGCATCTGAAGCCAAGGACTTCAGCCCATCTCCTGAACTTAGAAGGACGTACCGTGAAACAGCCAAACGCATCCATCCAGACCTTGCCACAGATCCCGCCGATAGGGCGCGCCGCACGCGCTTCATGGCCGAAGCTAACCGCGCCTACGAGGCAGGGGACGCTGAGGCACTCCAACGCATTCTTGACGAATATGAAGACAGCGCGGAGGCAGTAACGGGCGAGGGGATTGGTGCCGAATTGATCCGCGTCATCCGACAGATCAGCCTAGCCAAAACTCGACTTTCGGCTATTGAGCAGGAATTGGCCACCCTCCGCAAGAGTGAAATCGCTTTGCTTAAGAAGCAGGCCGAAGAAAGAGAGCAAGAAGGCCGTGACCTGCTGGACGAACTTGCAACTGCTGTTCGAGAACAGATTGAGCGGGCCAAGAAGAAACACGAATCGCTCCTCAAACAAGAAAGGCACAACCCCGCTTGAGCGACGAATCCCAACTCCAGGTCAGGCCGAAGGATAGCGATTCGTTGCTGAGCCTTTTGAGGGTATCATCCGGCCTCATCGCTCGGGGTCTTAGGGAGGCGGAGGCAATCGAACGACAGGCCCCTGAGCCAATAGACCCGCTATCGGAAACTCGTCGGCTTGCCGAGCAAGGAGACGCAGACGCTCAGTTCGATCTCGGCGAGGCGTATTACCACGGCCAAGTTGAACCGCAAGACCATTCGGAGGCGGTCCGCTGGTACCGCAAGGCGGCTGCCCAGTATCACACCTACGCCCAGTTCAAGCTCGGTTGTATGTATGAAGGAGGGGAGGGTGTCCCACAAGATCAGGGCGAAGCTTTTCATTGCTACTGCGACGCCAGCGATTCTGCATGGGATGACTTTTGGTTACGAGATTACGCGGAAGCTGCGAAGTGGTATCGCAAAGCCGCTGAGCTTGGATACGGTGCAGCCCAGTACTACCTCGGCTTTGCATACCGCTACGGCGAGGGGGTCACCCAGGACGACATCGAAGCTGCAAAGTGGTTTCGCAAAGCCGCCGAGCAGGGACACGCCCATGCCCAGTACGACCTCGGTCGTGCATATTACCGCGGCGAAGGGGTCCCTCAGGACCACGGCGAAGCACTTAAGTGGTACAGCAGGGCTGGTGAGCA
>JBEKOS010000485.1:0-3690 GCA_049521535.1 Terriglobales bacterium
CGACTGGCGGCGACACAATATTTTCCAGCACGATGAGCAAGCCTCGCTCTATCCCTACGAACAGAGGTTTGCTGCACCGGATGACGTCAGCCAGGTGCACGTGCGCCGCGGGTTCATAGGGTTAGGGCAAATCGAGGATTACGCCGCGCGGATTGTTTTTCGGCATGAACACACGCTTTCCGCTCCCAAAGCCGACCGCCTGAATCTTTTGCGGGCTACCCGGGCGCATTTCGGGCAGATTTTCATGCTCTATTCCGACCATGAACGACGGGTTGATTCTTTACTTTGGGGGACCCCAGGGCTTCCACTGATCGACATTACTGATGAATACGGTGTGCAGCATGTGGTGCGGCAGGTATCCGATCGGAGTGTGATCACAAATGTCCAATCTCTTATGAGCGACCGCCAGCTGATCATCGCCGATGGTCATCACCGCTATGAAACCGCGCTGAATTATCGTAATGAAAGACGGAAGGAATGCGGCGATCGCAGCGACCCAAACCAGCCCTACGAGCGGGTCATGATGACTTTCGTCAATTTAAACGGCGAAGGAATAATGATTCTGCCCACCCATCGAGTGGTGTCAGGCCTGGAGCGCTTTGATGTGGCAAAAACTGTCGAACGATTGCGGCGTTACTTCATGGTGAATCCTTTGCGCGATCGTGTGACGGGGCCCAGCGCTTCGCAACTACTGGCGCGGGCCGATCATCAGAGCACCCCAATGGTGGCCGTAACTCCGCGCGGAGACTTTATTTTGCAGTCGCGGCCGGAGGCGGATTCGGCTCCTGCCCTGGCCGGGGTGTCTGCCCGACAGCGTCAACTCGACGTTGTCAAGCTGCACCAGATTGTCCTGCACGATGTGCTTGGAATTTCACCGGAGGACATCAGGTCCCAAAAGCATGTGCGGTACTATCGCGATGCCGACGAAGCAATAAGCCAGGTGGCGAACGGCTCAGACATTGCCTTTCTCATGAACCCTGCAACCATTGATCAAGTTCGGGAGATCGCGCTCGCGGGCGAGGTGATGCCACAGAAGTCCACCGATTTCTACCCCAAGCTGCTGAGCGGGTTGACGATTTATGCGCTGGAATAAACAACAATCAGCGAACTTAAGCCTTTGGGCGCTGGATTCCCGTGGTCTCTCTTGGCCACTGTCTTGCTGCTTGCTGCTTGTTGCTTGCTGCTGGGCCTTCGCCCAGCGCCCACCTGCGCCGCATCCTCCGGAACAGAAGCAAATCGCGATATATTCTCCGGAAGCAACCTACACTTTGCCCATTGTAAGCCGCAATGGCCAGGATTATATCGGGCTGTTCGAAGTACTTGAGCCGCTCGGCAGGGTGAGCGCGAAACCGGAACGCAACAAGTGGAATATTACCTTCGAAAACCGGACGGCACAATTCACGACCGGACAGATCACTTTCAGGGTGCAAAACACTGAGACTCGACTGACTGCGCCTTTTGTTTTCGAAAATGCACGTGGTTTTGTATCCCTGCACGACCTGACGCATGTGCTGCAGGAATTTCTCCCTAATCATTTAATCGATTTCCACGAGGCCGCCCGGCGCTTGTTTCTCGACCAGGCGGAGGTGACCTACGCGGCCGAGCTAAAAAGCGGGACCACTGGAATATTGATTCTCAGCTTTTCGGCTCCCGTGAATCCCTTTATTGCCACGGAACAGGGAAAGCTGCGAATGGTCTTCCGGCACCAGGCCCTGCTGCCAAACGCGCAGGCGCAGAAGGTCGATTTCAACGACCGGTTGATCTCGTCATTGGTTTATGCCGAGAACAACGGTGCTGCTGAGCTGACGGTAAATACCACTTGGCCGGTGCTGGCGTCATTTGGCCCCGATCGCAAGACAATCACCGTTGCTCCGGTCTCTCCACCGGCATGGGCCGTGAGTCAGCCCCATCCGGTCAACCCCACCAGTGCAGTTGGCCCTGGTCCGCAAACTGTCGTTGCGGCTCCGGCGGCGGCGCCGCCCCCAATGAGAAGTTTCATTGTGATCATTGATCCCGCGCATGGGGGTGATGATAGGGGCGGGTCTCTGGGCGGCAAACTTTCGGAAAAGGATATGGACCTGGCCCTCGCCCGGCGCCTGCACAACGAATTGCAGGCGCGCGGGCTGATATCTCGTCTTCTGCGCGATGGCGACACGACGATTCCGCTCGATCAGCGGGCCTCACTGACGAATGCTGCCGTACCCTCTTTGTACATCAGTGTGCACAGCGCCGGTTCCGGCAGCGGAGTGCACCTGTTTACCGCCAATCTCCAGCCTTCGCTCCAAACTCAGGTCTTTTTGCCCTGGAGTACAGCGCAGTCTCCGTACGTGAGCACCAGCCAATCGGTGGCGGGCGCCATTGCCACGGAGTTGCTCAAACGCGACATCCCCACCCTTGATTTGAGCGCCAGCGTTGGGCCCGTCGACATGATTGCCGCGCCTGCATTGGTCGTCGAAGTGGCTGTGCCTTCGGGCAAGTCCCTGTCCGGACTGAATTCGCCGCAATATCAGGAAGCCGTCTGCAGCGCCGTAGCAGACGCTGTTGCAAGCATGCGAGGACGCCTGCCTCACGGAGAGTCGACCCCATGATCCCCAAGCCACTTGTATTTGCCATTACTGTGTTGTTGGCGTCCGTGCTTGGTCTGGGCGTGTATCTCCGGCATTTGGCGCATAAGGCAAAACAAGCACCCTCTGGCGCCGCCGACACTCGCCCCGTGATGCCTCCTTCCGCGGGACCGGAAACCCCGGCGATTCTGTATCTCGCCAATGACGATCAGGGCACGCTTCGGCGAGAGGAAACCACGGTGGCTATGCCGGCCGATGCTCCCAAGCGAGCTCGTGAAATCCTGCGGACTTTGGTCCTTCGGTATCAGGAGCAGGGTTCGGCTCATCCGCTGGGCGCAGGAGCAGATATTGACGAGGTGTATTTGGTCGGGGCCAATCTGGCGGTTGTGGATGTGAATGGTAATTTCGCTGACCACCATCGATCCGGCATACTGGTCGAGGATCTTACGCTGGCATCGATGGCTCGAACGCTGGCAGCAAACCTGCCCGGGATCACCAGCATGAAGCTGCTGGTGGATGGCAGGGAGCGGGCTACCCTGGCTGGCCATGCCGATTTGTTGGAGCCATTTTCCGTCAGCGCTGCAGAAAGACTCGTGAAGTAACCGAGGCTATTTTGGATTTCGGAATTTGGATTTGGGATTCATGATCGGCACGCTGTGCGCACCGGGTTTGAGTCCCAATTCCTAAGTCCAAAATCCGAATTGTTATGAAGATTGGCGTTTTCGACTCCGGCGTGGGAGGACTGACTGTGCTAAAGGCGCTCACCCAGAAGCTGCCAGCCGCAGAGTACCTTTATTTCGGAGACACGGCACGCTTGCCGTACGGATCAAAATCGGTGGCGACCGTGGAGAAATTCGCCATCGAAGCGGCGTGTTATCTCGAAGAGCGCGGAATCGACATCCTGGTAGTCGCCTGTAATACCGCGACAGCACTGGCTCTTCCTGCAATTCGCGAAGCGGTTGGTATTCCTGTTGAAGGCGTGATTGAACCCGGGGCCGAGCGCGGCGCTGCCGCCACCCGCCGCGGCAAGGTTGTAGTGATCGCCACGGCGGCAACGATTGGCAGCCATGCCTACCGGCACGCCCTGGAAGGACGTGCGATCGAAGTTTGCGAGAAGGCTTGCCCC
>JBEKOS010000486.1:0-3676 GCA_049521535.1 Terriglobales bacterium
GCCGCATAACGTTCCAGCGCATCCTGACTTACACGTTGAACTCCGTCACCAAGAAAGTCGTGCAGGTGCTTTTCCTGGCGGTGGGCCTCATCATGACCGGACACGCCATCCTGACCCCCATGCTGATGGTTATCATCATGATCACCGGCGACTTCCTAGGCATGTCCCTGACTACGGACAATGTGCGTCCGTCCCCTATGCCAAATAAATGGCGAGTCGGCAACTTGACGATCGCGGGAGCGTTCATGGGTGTCGCCGAGCTGCTATTTTGCACCACCGTGCTTGCCATCGGCAAATTTCATCTGGATCTTGGAATTGATGCACTCAGGACACTCGCCTTCGTGGTTATCGTGTTCGGCAATCAGGCAACGACCTACACGAATCGAACCCGGCAGCATCTGTGGTCGATCCGCCCCAGTAAGTGGCTGGTACTTTCGTCGGTAATCGATCTGCTGATCGCGGCAACGATGGCCAATCGCGGAATCGCAATGGCCTCTCTGCCATTACTGGTGATGGGTGGAGTGCTAGCGGGAGCAGTTGTCTTTGCATTTCTCGTTGACTTTGCCAAAGTCCCAGTACTTAGACGCCTTAGCATAGCTTGAGAATGCAAGGAACTCGCCGCTGATTGGACAGGTTTACGCTGATCTTCGCGCCCGCCAGAAACGCCTTGCGTGGCACTTTCGGGCTGCCCCATCGCCAAGGCCGTTTGATATGAGTCAATCAGCGGCGAATTTCTTTCTGCATTTCACTATCGACGGATTAAGGTGCGTCGATAGCGCTTCACCGGTTTGCCACTATAGAGTGAAGCTGAGGGTTAGGTTAACGCCGGGATACGACGCATTACACAGGTAGTAGACTCCGTCAATATCGACAATGAAAACATCCTGCGTATACAGCCAGTTTGCCGGCCACGGGCTCACAAATCCAAACCAATAGCCGCCATATTGGAAGCGGTGGTTCCGGTAATCGGCCTGGTTGACGCGAAACCGGTGATCTTGTCCAAAATGGGCCCGGTAGCGGTCGTCGGGAATCTGGCCATGGCCGTTGCCGCCGCCATGTTGGGCCTGTTGCCCTGACTTAGCCTGCTGTGCGTGCTGCTGCTGTTCGTTTTTCTCTTCCTGCTTGGTGTTCTTGGATTGCTGCTGCGCGTTTTTCTCTTCAGTCTTGGAGTTCTTCTCGTTCTGCTGCGCGCTCTTTTCTTCCTGTTTGGTGTTCTTGTTTTCCTGCTGTGCGTTCTTCTCTTCCGGTTTGTTGTTTTTGTTTTCTTGCTGGGCGGTTTTCTCCTGCTGTTTCGCGGGCTTTTCTTCCTGCGCCTTTTTCTCCTGCTGCTGGGCAGGCTTCTCTTTCTGTTCCTCCTGCTCGTGCTGCTCCTGCTGTGCAAACACAGGAGCGGCGATTCCGAGCGTGAGAGATAGAACTGCTGCGCTGATCATTCCAACTAACTTCATGGTGTTGCCTCCATTACCGATGGTTATGTTCGCTTGCGCTAGCGCAGGCTGCCCGTAGTTGCGTTGACTGGGTAGCCGATGGCTTCGCCGGATACGAGAAGCTCGACTCTGCGGTTCTGCTGCCGGCCGCTGGAATCATCGTTTGAGGCTACCGGCAACGTATTGCCGAAACCCGCTGCGGTGACTGAATTGGTCGCCACGCCTTCCTGTACCAGGTAATCGCGCACCGAACTGGCGCGGTTCTCAGACAGGGTCTGGTTCATTGCATCGCTGCCTACGTTGTCCGTGTAGCCGCCAACGGCAAGACTGAGTCCAGGGTAGGAGAGCAGGATGCCGGCAACTTTCGCCAGCTTCTCGCGCGCACCCGGCTGTAACGAATATTTTCCGGTGTCAAACAGTACATCGGACATGCTGACAATTAGTCCCCTCGCACTATCCCGGGTCTGGAGAATCGCATTCAATTGCTCGTACAAACGGGTGCGCATGGCTACTTTGTCGGTCTCCGCCTGTTGGACGCTCAATTGCGCCTGCTTTGCGGCCAGGCGGGATTGGTCCGCATCTGCGTGGGCGCTTGCCGTAGCCTGTTGGGCTTTCACGGTCTCCAACTGGGCCTGCTCCTTCTGCTTGTTCGCTTCATCGGCCTGCCCCTGCGACCGGGCCTGTGCATTTGCGGACGCCTGCAACTGGTCGGCATGACGTTCTTCATCCATTTTCTTCACGGCGATCGCGCGTGCATCTTCGGCAGTCTGCACGGCCTCGCGGGAAACCGCGATCAACTGCTTGGTGGGCACGTCTTTCTGGGTCGCATAGCCGTCTGCCTGGTTCATCAATTGGACGGCATGTTGATAGCTGTCGGTGGCGTAGGTCTCGGCGCCTTCCGACTGCGCAATGCGCACGGCGTTACGCGCCTCGAAGAATTCCAACGGCAACCTGGCATTCATGACCACCGGGTCGAACTTATAGCCCGTGGGAATGTAGCCGCCCCGCTCCATTAATTCGTATTTTGCATTTACCGCCTCGGTGGTTCCCTTGGTGTCCGTGCGGACAATATTTTCCAGAACGACGACGTTACTGGGCTGGCGTACCGCATAGTAGGGCTCCGCCGTCACAATCATGGCAAAGGCTTGCAGATCGGTGGTTACGTGCAGCTTGCCGCGCTGGTTTTCGCCGGTCAGCACCTCGCCCAGATTCACGGCCCGGCCTTCCGGCGAAATCGCCCACAAAACGTAGGTCAGATACTCATTGCCGAAACTCGTCGGGTTCTTCAGTTCGCCGAAATCCGCCTTGATCTCGAGGTAGCCGCCCTTGCTGTTCACCACGGCTTCACCATTGGCGGAGCGCATCAGTTCCGTGCCCGCGAAATCTATCTTGGTGTTTCGGTCGCGAAATTTGTAGTTGACCGCCTGTACGCTGCGGCTGGTTTCATGCGTCTGGAACAGGGGTATGGGGTTCATGTGCCCGCCCGTTGTCGTTTGATTAATGGTTTGGGCGAAGGCGCTCGCAGTTAAAGTGATTCCGACGGCTAACAAAAGCTTGGTTTTCAAGGTATCTCCTAGGGGCAGAAAACTGCCGAATTGCAATGGATCACTGGCTAAACAATGACAGGTGTGGGCGTCCTAGTCTGAGCTGGATAGCTCACGCTAGAAGCAAGTCCAGCGCGACCGCTGGTAGTGTGAGAGCAGATGGCGCAGTTGGCTGTAACTAAATACGAAGCTAAACGGATACATCCAAAGCATCAGGTTCATACATCCTCCGTTCGGTGCCGGCGTTCGCAGCTTCCGTGGATATCCAGCCAACCCAGCAGCGAGCGTACGCTGGCCCGGGCCAGGGCGATCGAGCAATCCGCAGCGCCGTAATAAATGTTGATGGTGTCGCCATCGGCTTCCATGGTGTATCCGCACGGGAACACAACATCGTGGACGTCGCCCTGGCGCTCGTACTCCGCCTCCGGCCCAAAGATCCACGAATCCCCGCGCAGGAGGCATTTTTCCGGGCTTGCAATGTCAAAGAGAGCCAAGCCCAGCCGATACAGGCAGCCCGAAGGCGTGTGCCGCACTCCGTGGTAGAGCACCAGCCATCCGCGGGAAGTTTCAATGGGCGGCGGCGACATCCCGATTTTGTTGGCGTCCCACCAGGCGCCGCGGCGGGCCTCGAGCATCACTTTGTGGCTGCCCCAATGGCGCAGATCGGGCGAATACGAAATCCAAATATGCGCGCCGAGGTTGGTC
>JBEKOS010000487.1:0-3675 GCA_049521535.1 Terriglobales bacterium
CTCATGCCCACCAGTTCATCTCCATCCGGCTTTAGGCCCAGGGCGTGCACTTCGCGGATGTAGTCGGGGGTAACGCCCTGAATCTTCATGCCCACCAATTCGTCGGCATCGGCGTCAATGCCCTGTTCGTGCATCTCGCGGATATACTCCGGGGTTACGCCCTGGATCTTCAAGGCAATCAGTTCGTCGGCCTCAAGCTTGAGGCCGGCGGCCATCAGGGCGCGGACCAGTTCGGGCGTGACTCCCTGGACCTTCATGCCAATCAATTCGTCGGTGTCGGGATGAATGCCCGCCTGCTGCAAACCGCGGAGGTAGGCCGTGTCTATTCCCTGGATTTTCATGGCTATGATGTCGTCATCGGAAATCGTGAGCCCGGAAGCGCGTAGTTCATGGACGTATTCGGGGGTAATCCCCTGAATCTTCATGGCCACCAGGTTGTCGGCGTCAGGATGGATGCCCTGCTCGCGCATGGCGCGCACATATTCCGGAGTGACCCCTTGTTCCTTCAAGGCCACGAGTTCGTCGACGGTCAAATTCTTAAGACCGGCCGACTTCATAGCGTCGATATAGGATTCGGCTGCCACCGGCTTCCCGCTGGCAGCGGGCAGCTCCGCCGGGGAGGGTTCGGCTGCGGGTGATGGAGCGTCACTCGGCATTGGCGATGCAGCCTCAGATTGAGGCGCCGGCGCCGAGGGGGCGGCCTCCGTAGTGGGAGCGGCAGGCTGAGCCTGGCTTGCCGGCGCAGTCGAGGCAGAGGTGGCGCCCACCTGTGTCGGGCTTGCGTGGGCGATGCCAAGCAGGACACTTCCGGCGGCCAGAGCTGTCACCAGGCAAACGACGCTGGCTGCCACGCCGGCGCTGCGCATGCCGGCGCCGAGTTGATTTAGGCCCAGGAGCCGCATAATCCGCGACGCCAGCGGTCCGCGAGTGGCCGCCATGGCCAGCGCCGGTGCGCCTCGCCATTCCTCGAGCAGGGTGAGCGCGCGCGCATACTCGACTGGATCGCCGCACAGCGCAACCGCCGCATCGTCGCAGCAATGTTCGCGTTCCTGGCGAATGCGCCGGCTGAGCCACCAGACGGCAGGGTGATAGAACAAAAGCGTCTCGATCAGCACCTGATAGGCATTCACGAACGTGTCCAACCGCTTGACGTGGGCCAGTTCGTGCGCGATCACCGCTTGGAGTTGCTCTGCGGAGAGACCCGTCAGCGCACTAACCGGCAGGAGCAGCACGGGCGAAAACCAACCCATCACCACTGGAGCCTGCAACCGGAGGCATTGGCAGTAAGAGATGGCACGACGTAGTCCAAGACGCTGCTGTACGTTCAGGCATAGCGCCTGCAGAGGTTCCTCAAGCGCCAGTGATTGCCGGCGGCGCAGGCGCTCCAGTACCAGGAATCCGCCTGCGGTACGCAGGGCAAAGCACGCCACGCCCGCCATCCACGCGAGCACTGCCCAGGTCATCCAGGGCACGACGCCAGGAGCAGGTCGAGTGTGGCGATGGCCGGGATACACCGGAGAAAAGTTAGCTGCGCTTGGTCCGGACGAACTCGACAAGACAGTGGCCAAGGTTGGACCCGAGTTCCAGGCCGGCGTGGGGCCGGGGGATGAGTAAAGAAGATACGTGGCGACAGGCGCCAGCAACATCAGCGTCAAAAAAACTACCGCCAGCACATAGCGAATGCCGGCGCGGCGGACGAGCGACATTGCACAGGCGGCGACGGCGGCCAACGCCGTTCCCTGCCATAGGAAATGCAGCAACGCCCAGCCGAGCGGCCGCAAAACCCCGGGAGAAAGCCAGTTTAGGATTGTCATGGTCGCTTCCTTTCATATTCATCGAGCATGCGCCGGAGTTCCGCGATCTCCTTCGGCGAGGAGCGCCGCCCGGCCAGGGCGTGCATCATGAGCTGGCTTGCCGAGCCTTCGAAGACCCGCTGCAGCATGTCGGTGGCAAACTGCTGCTTGGTTTTCTCCGCCGGCAGGCATGACTCATAGACGTGCGCCCGCTGGGTTTCGTTACGCCGCACGGTGCCTTTTGCCGTCATGATCTGGAGCAGCTTAAGCACTGTCGTATAGCCCACCGGCCTATTTGCCGTGAAGGCCTCATGGACCTCGCGCACCGTGGAAGGCCCGCGCTCCCATAGAATGCGCAGGATTTCCAGCTCGGCGGCGGTGGGCTTTAATGGCGGTTCAGGTGTCATGAGGTCAACATACTACGAAGATATTCTTATTGTCAACGAAACTCTTCGTAGTTAAAGGGCAAATTGCTAGGGATTTGTAGGCGATGAGGAACGCCTCGGTCTCTCATCTAGTCTGAAACGTCTGTCATCCTGGGCGAAACAACGGTCTTTGCATTTTGCGCGCGGCAGAACAGCACATAGATCCTTCGCTTCGCTCAGGATGACAAAGGGAGTGGTTGTGCGGACTCACGCAGGATGCTGCTGCGGAGTCTTCCTGAGATGCGGCGGTAAAGAGCGCAGGAAACGCCGGTGCGCCGCCATTGCTTTGGCCGCATCTAACAACCGGACTGACAAGACAAGCTGGCAAAAGGAGACGCCATGGGTAACCAAAGAAAGCGAACGCATTCTGAAGAAGACGAATCCGGACAACTGGGGCCTGAGTCTGCCGGGCAATCCGGCGATACCCAGGGATTGCCCGATGCTGCTGACGTGGACAGCGAAAGCCTAGAGGAACTGGCCGAAGAAGGGCAGGCCTTCGAAGCGGGCATAGTCAGCGGCGTGGAAGAAGCAGGCGGGAACGATCCGCACGAGGTGACCACCAAAGAAGTGCCGGAGGATGACGTGCCGCAGGAGTATCTCGACGAGCAATGATTGACATTATCTCCCGGCAAAACCACCGCTCGAGAAAGCTGAATCCCCGAGTTGCACTGAGTCCGCAGCAACAATTCCTGGTGTCAAACAATTATTTTTTCTAAGTGACTGATTTTGGTGAGGCAAGAATTTCCCCATAGGAATTTTTTCGTGCTAGTATGCAGAACAGTTCCTGCGAGACTCATTTTGAGGCGAACGAATCGATGCCAAACCGGGCACGATTTTTCCGAAATGAGACACGCCAGGACGCGCTGCCTCTAAGGGCCTGGATCTTAGAATTTCTATTTGGAAAATTGCGGGGCTATGGCCCCGTTTTGCATTCTCATTCCCTTGAATGAGCGGGCGCGCTTCGCGCCCGGCGGTGAGAAAACGAATGTCGACCAGTGCTGTTTCCAGTCCCGCTAATCCCTGGGTGCGAATCCTCGAATCCCTGGAGATGAAAGTCAACAGGCTTTCCTTCGACACATGGTTCAAGCCCACTCGCTTCAGCCACTCCACCGGCAACAAGATTGTGGTGCGCGTACCTACGCCTGAGTTCAAGCATATTGGAGACAAGTACGCCGACCTGATCCAGGAGGCGATCGATAATCTGGGCATGCAGTACGACGACGTGGAGTTCATGCCTGCCGAACCGCCCAGTGCCGATCCGCGGTCCCGCTTTCCCGTGGCACGGGCCGGAAGTGGAGCGTCAGGCGGGGACCGGCGGCCCGGCGGCGGTGTTTCCGCGCAAACGCACTTCGACTGGGACGGGGCGGCGCAACTGAATCCGCGTTACACCTTCGATGCCTTTGTAATTGGCGGCGGCAATCAGTTTGCTCATGCTGCCGCACTCGCGGTCGCGGAAC
>JBEKOS010000488.1:0-3671 GCA_049521535.1 Terriglobales bacterium
CAGGCTTCGATCCTTGGGCTTTACGATCCGGATCGAGCCGCGACGAACCAGTATCAGGGAGAGATTCAGCCCTGGCTTAAGTTTCTGGGCGCGATTCATGGTCAGGTAGTATCGCAGCGCGCCATTCAGGGGGCCGGGTTGCGATTCCTGACACCGACCGTTTCGTCCCCCACCCTGGCTTGGCAGATGCAGAACCTCTTGAAGCCCTTCCCCGCTGCCAAGTGGTGCCAATGGGATGCTTTGAACCGCGATAACGTACGCTCCGGCGCTTTACTGGCTTTCGGGCAACCGCTCGAGACCCGGTACAACCTGCTCGCAGCCGACATTATCGTGTCATTGGACGCCGAGATTTTTGCCCCTTACTTTCCCGGAAACCACGTATACGCTCGCCAGTTCGCCAGTCGCAGGAAAGCAGATCCCGGCTTCGTCCCAATAACCGATGTACTGGGGAATTCATTCCCCGCAAAATCGATGAACCGGCTTTATGCGCTGGAGAGCACGCCGGGAATGGTGAGCGCGAAGGCTGATCACCCCCTCCTGTGCACTCCGTCTGACATCGAGCGCTGCACGCGGATCATCGCGACCCGATTGGGCATTTCCGCCGGCGGAGGAGAACCGCAAGGTCCGGACGAAGCCAAATGGATCACCGGAGTGATTGCAGATCTGCAAATGCATCGTGGATCGTCGGCGATTATTCCGGGCGACGCCCAGCCTCCGGTAGTCCACGCTCTGGTGCATGCCATGAACGACGTGCTTCGGAACGCCGGGAGCACGGTGATCTATACCGATCCAATCGAAGCGAAACCGTCCGATCAAGGCGCTACGATGAGGGAGCTTGCGGCTGATATGCAGGCCGGCAAGGTGGACCTGCTGGTGATGACGGATGTCAATCCCGTTTACGACGCACCCGCCGACCTGGACTTTGCCGCTGCACTCGCCAAAGTCCCCAGCACTGTCTACCACGGCGCTTATCTGAATGAGACGGCAGGGCGCTGCCAGTGGTTCCTTAGCGGCACGCACTACCTGGAACATTGGAGTGATGCACGCGCCTTCGATGGCACCACCGGAATTGTGCAGCCACTGATTGCGCCGTTATATGGTGGCCATAGCGTTCATGAGTTGATGAATGCCTTTGGCAGTGACCCGGAGCGTTCGGGCTACGAAACGGTTCGCGGCTTCTGGCGCGGGCAGTTTGGGGGCTCCGATCCGGAATTTGAAACCTGGTGGCAGCAGGGCGTGCATGACGGCTTCTTCGCCAATTCGGCATTTTCGCCCAAGTCGGTTAAAGTCACTGCGACCAGCTTCCCGGCGCAATCGCAGGCGCAAGGATTGCAGGTCGTCATCCGGCCCGACCCCTCGGTTTACGACGGACGCTTTGCCAACAATGGCTGGCTGCAGGAATTGCCCAAGCCGATGACGAAGCTGACTTGGGACAACGCGGTACTGGTGGGTCCGCAGATGGGACAACGCACCGGGTTGCGATACGGGGATGTGGTGGAGATCAAGTCCGCGGAAGGCCGGAAGATTCTCGGAGCAGTTTGGATACAGCCGGGCCAGCCTGATAATTCGGTGACCGTACATCTCGGATACGGACGCACCCAAGCCGGACGCGCGGGCAATGGCATGGGCTTCGACGTTTACCCGTTGCGCACCAGTTCCTCGCCCTATTTTCTTTCGAGTGCGGAGATACGCAAGACCGGCGAGCATTATGAACTGATCACCACCCAGGGGAAGCAGGACATGGAAAACCGCCAGGTGGTGCGCGCCGCCTCGCTGGCGGAGTTTAATGCCGACCCGCAATTTGCCCACCGCGACGAACCTGCGCCTGGGCCGGGAGATACACTTTATCCCGCGTATCGCTCGGCGGAATACGCCTGGGGCATGTCCATTGACATGAACGCCTGCGTTGGTTGTAATGCCTGCCTCATCGCCTGCCAGGCGGAAAACAACATCGCCGTCGTTGGGAAGCAGGAGGTGGCACGCGGGCGCCACATGCACTGGATCCGCCTGGACTCCTACTATCAGGGCGATCCCGCCAATCCGCGCGTGTACTTCCAGCCTGTGCCCTGCATGCAATGCGAGAATGCTCCCTGCGAACTGGTTTGCCCGGTCGGCGCGACTGTACACAGCACCGAAGGGCTGAATGACATGGTGTACAACCGCTGTGTCGGGACACGTTATTGTTCAAACAACTGCCCGTATAAGGTGAGGCGCTTCAACTTCTTCCTGTTCCAGGATTGGAACGATCCTCAACTGAAAATGGCGCGCAATCCTGAGGTCACCGTGCGCAGCCGCGGCGTAATGGAGAAGTGCACTTACTGCGTACAGCGACTTACGCGGGGCCGCATCAAGGCGGAAGAAGAAAACCGGGTGTTGCGGGATTATGAGGTGCAGACGGCTTGCCAGCAGGCTTGCCCGGCCGGCGCGATCGTCTTCGGTAATATCAACGATCAAGGCGCTCGCGTGTCGAGACTTAAGGAACAGCCGCTCAATTATGGTTTGCTGGCGGATCTAAACACCCGCCCGCGTACCACGTATCAGGCAGTAGTGACGAACCCGAATCCGGAAATGAAAAGCAACGACTGACGACTCATTCTATGTCCAACATCCGCGAAGGCGAATTGATGAATGTCAAGCACGGGCGACCGCCCGTGCTTATGCCGGGCTTCGATTTCGGATCGATTACCGACAAAATCAACGGCATCGTCTTCGCTCCGCGCGCGCCTCTGGCATGGTGGATGGTCTTTCTTCCCGCCGCCGCCATGGCTGGAATTCTGGGCTTTGCCGCCACCTACCTCTTTTACAAGGGCGTCGGGATCTGGGGAATCAACATTCCAGTCGGCTGGGGCTTCGCCATCGTCAATTTTGTCTGGTGGATCGGAATCGGCCATGCCGGCACGTTGATTTCAGCCATCCTGTTGCTGCTCAAGCAAACCTGGCGCAATTCTATTAATCGCTTTGCCGAGGCCATGACTCTCTTCGCGGTTATGTGCGCCGGCATGTTCCCGGTTTTCCACTTAGGCCGCCCCTGGCTCGCTTACTGGCTGTTCCCCTACCCGAACACCATGACGGTCTGGCCGAATTTCCGCAGCCCGCTGGTATGGGACGTTTTTGCAGTTTCCACCTACTTCACCATCTCTTTGCTGTTCTGGTACGCGGGATTGATCCCCGACTTGGCGACGCTGCGGGATAGCGCCGATAACCGGCTGGTGAAAATGGCTTATGGAATCGCCGCGCTCGGCTGGCGTGGCTCGGCACGTCATTGGAAGCGTTATGAGTCGGCCTACCTGTTCCTTGCGGGATTGGCAACGCCGCTGGTGCTTTCCGTCCATACAGTAGTGAGCTTCGACTTTGCCGTCGCTATTGTTCCCGGCTGGCACGCCACCATTTTCCCTCCCTACTTCGTCGCCGGAGCAGTTTTCTCGGGCTTCGCAATGGTTCTGATCCTGGCAATCCCTGTCCGCAAGGCATATGGCCTGGAAGACGTTATCACCATGCGTCACCTGGATAATTGCGCCAAGGTGATGCTGGCCACCGGGTTGATCGTGGCCTATGGATACTTTGCTGAGTTCTTTTTCTCCTGGTATGGCACGAATCCGTATGAAAAATATGTCACCTGGAACCGCATGCATGGACCGTACGGAGCAGTTTATTGGCTCTTGATGCTATGC
>JBEKOS010000489.1:0-3670 GCA_049521535.1 Terriglobales bacterium
GCCGCCGAGACGGCCAGAATTGCCAGCAGAAACGTAAATCCAACGGTCGTTTGATTTACGTGCAGCAGTTTGAAGTAAAACACGACGATCAGAAAATCGATCGCCGTGGCGATTACGATCTGTAATATCCGACGGCGCGCCGCTATTCCCACGCGAGCGATTGTAATCCATTCGACAATTGCCAAGCTATTGAGAATAATACAAAGCATGCGCAAGACCCCCGAACAATGGCTGGAAGAGGCCGCTCCACAAAAGAATCAGGGAATCTTCAAGGTCTTCCTGGGCTATGCGCCCGGCGTTGGCAAGACGTACAGCATGTTGAGTGAGGGCATACGCCGAGGCGTCCGCGGCGAAGAAGTGGTCATCGGGTACGTCGAGACCCACGGCCGAAAGGCGATTGCAGAGCTGTCGTCCAAGCTCGAAACGGTGCCCCGGCGCCAGATAGAGTACAAAGGCACCATATTCGAGGAAATGGACGTCGATGCCATCCTCGCACGGAAGCCGCAGATTGCGCTGGTGGACGAGTTGGCGCATACCAACATTGAGGGAAGCAAGCACAAGAAGCGTTACGAAGATGTGATGGAGCTGCTCGACGCCAAGATCGACGTGCTTTCGACGATGAACGTGCAGCATATTGAGAGTGTGACGCCGCTGGTGCAAAGCATTACGGGAATCCAGATCCGCGAGACCGTACCGGATTGGGTGATGCAGCGAGTCAGCGAAATAGTGCTGCAGGATTTGACGCCCGAAGCGCTGCAAACGCGCATGCGCCGGGGTGACATTTACCCGCTGGACCGCGCGGAAAGAGCCTTGGGGCATTTTTTCCGTCCCGGCAATCTGAACGCCCTGCGCGAGCTGGCGCTGCAGCAGGTCGCCCGCGCCGTGGACCGGAATCTGGAATCGTACCTGGAGAAAGAAGAGCCTGGGCGCGCCCTGGAGGTTCGGGAGCGGATAGCGGTGTGTATCAGCTCCAATCCTTCGGCGCAATATCTGATCGCCCGCGCCGCTCGCATGGCCAACCGCATTGATGCCGAACTGGCTGTCATCTATGTCGATATCGGCGCTGACGAGACTCCCGATCGTCAACGCACTTTGAATCAGAACCTCCGCTTCGCCGAAAACCTTGGCGCGCAGATTCTTCGCGCCAAGGGGAAACATGTGGCCCAGGAAGTGGCCAAGTTAGTTAGAGAAAGACACATCACCCAGGTGGTGTTCGGGCGTTCGGCACAGACGAGCTGGCGGAGATACCTGTACCTTTCGGCCATTCACAAGTTCCTGCGGGATGCTCCGCCGGTGGACGTTCACATCGTTACCCAAGAGGTGAAATAGATGCCAGTGGCACCCGTAGCAGAGAGGCGCAACATTCTGGTCGTCGATGACGAGCCGCAGATTACGCGCGTGCTCAAAACTACGCTTTCCAGCCAGGGATACGGGATCCGCACCGCGAGCGACGGGGACGAAGCAGTGCAAGTCATGAAGGAATGGATGCCGGATCTGTTGATTACCGACCTTCGCATGCCGCACATGAACGGGCTGGAGCTTTGCCGGTATGTCCGGGCGAAGTCGCCCCTGCCAATCATCGTGTTGTCCGTCAAAGGTGAAGAGAAGATCAAGGTGGATGCGCTCGATGCCGGCGCCGATGACTACGTGACCAAGCCTTTCAGCGTGAACGAACTACTGGCTCGAGTGCGTGCGGCGCTGCGACGCATTTCCGTGGGGCAACAGCCGGCGTCGGAGGTTATCGAGCTGGGCAGCTTCCGCATTGATCCGGAGTTGCATAGCGTTCAAGTCGGGGGCAGGGAAGTGCACCTTACGCCCAAAGAATTTGAGCTTCTCGTTTACCTGGCGCGCCATGCCGGCAAAGTGATAACCCATCGGGTGCTGCTCGCGGCCATATGGGGGGAAAACAGTGTCGAGCAACCCGAGTATCTTCGTGTCTTTGTGGGGCACCTGCGCAAGAAACTGGAGCCCCAAGAGGGCCCTCCGCGCTACATCCTGACCGAACCGTGGGTGGGCTATCGTTTCGATCCCGGCGAGTGAAGCGCAACTCCGGCAAGGCTGCAATAGCGGGTCCGGCGGGATGGGCCGGCTCGCATAGAGCGAGATAACAACCGGTCTATTCCAGAGCTATTAACCTTCACGGGATATGGCTTTCGTTGGCTTTCGCAAAACAGTCTAGGCCGGATTCGCGGAAGGTGTGTCCGGTAAAGTAACCGGGCTTTCAGCCCGGCGATGATCGTGCCGGATACACTGACTCTGAATCTGCTCTAGAATCGTCGTCATGGTCAGGATCCACCAGGTAAGCGATGTGCAGCGCAGGGTGTTGCGCTCGGTCGCGCTTCTGGAGCTGGCAAAGGGGCTGCTGGTGCTGCTGGTTGGCGCAGGTCTTCTCTCGCTGTCGCGCCGCAGTCTCGATTTCGAAAGTGTCGCCAGGCACCTGCTCGGGGTGGTGCATCTCCACCGCGGGCGTCTGTACGAGGTGTTCCTCAGGGCCGCCGGGGGACTTGGCGATACCAGTCTGGTAAAGGTAGCCGTCGTCGCGGGGGCATATTCCGCGATGCGCTTTGTCGAGTCGTACGGCCTCTGGAAGCAGCGGGTCTGGGCCGAATGGGTCGCGCTGATCTCCGGAGCTTCTTACCTGCCGCTGGAAATCTACGGGCTGAGCCGCCATGCCAATGCCATGAAATGGGCGGTGTTTCTGCTGAATCTGGTGGTCGTACTTTATATGGGGTACTTGCGAATGCAAGACAGATCGGCTCGCGGCAAGGGCAGTCGATCTGCCCGTGGACCTGCAGAGTTTGGCTAGACCGGATTCGCGGAAGGTATACCCAGTGAAGAAGCCGGGCTTTCAAGCCCGGCGATGATACTTAGGGGTATACCGACGAATTGCGCTCGTGCAGGACTCGCCGGTTTCAGTTCTTCGACTTACCCGCCGTTAGCCGGCGCTTGATACCTCTGCCGTAAGAGCCGTGTCAATGTCCAAGGGCTGCAGCTTCTGGAGCATGAAAATAACCGACAAGAGGCCGACAAACGTGATTGCGCCGCCGAGCGCGAGCGCATATTGAAATCCATAATACTGGGCGACGTAGCCGGTAACGGCTGGTGCGGCAATGGCAGCCACCGCTCCGGCGGTATTGTTGACTCCGCCCAAGGTGCCTGCCGCGCCCTTGGGTGCGAGATCCTGCGGAATTGTCCAGGTCAGTGCGGCACACGCTGATTCTCCAGCCATGGCCACCACCAGCAGCCAAGCGGCGGTAACGGCGTTCTCCGCGTATCCGGCAAACACCACCGCCAAAGAGATGAGTTGCACGATCACCATCAGAGTCTTCTTGACCCGGGTGGCGTCCAGACCGGAGTTGATGAGTTTGTCGGCGATGATTCCAATTAGCGGTTGCGTGATCATTCCGGCTATCCACGGCATGGTGGCATAAAATGCGACGTGCGCCAGGTCCAGATGGCGGGCATGAACCAGATATCCGGGCAGCCAGGTCAGGAACAGGTAGTAAAGATAATCCTGGCAGAACTTGATTACGATCATCGCCCAGATGTTCCGGAACTTAAGAAGTGCCAGCAAAGGCACGCGCACGCGAGCGCCGGGCAGAATTTGAGTGCTATCGCTGGTTGTGTCGGCTGGCTTATCGCGATAGGTGAGAAACCACAACACCACCCA
>JBEKOS010000490.1:0-3663 GCA_049521535.1 Terriglobales bacterium
CGGCGGCTGCCAAGGGCCAGCACGCCCGTACAGCGACCCCCGCAGGACAGAGGAACCAGGCAGATCGATCGAATCCCCTCGTCCAGCAGCCAGCGCGTGGCTTCGTTGGGAAATTGCTTATCGTCCAGATGCGCTACGATGAAGGCTCTTCGCCCGGTATAGGCTTCACCTGCGGGCGACCCTGCCACCTTGATTACAATCCCCTCCCGGATAAGCCCCTTGCCAGTGGGAAAATCCAGCGCGTGCAAGCGGAGTTGGCGGACGGTCGGATCGTAAAGCCAGAAGCTGGAATAATCGTGTTCGATTAGTTTTCCAAGTGCCATGGAAACTGCATGGATAAGGCTATGAAGGTCCCTATGTGCGACCAGTGCGCTGTTTATTTCGAGCAGCAATTGAAGGTGCTGGTGCTCTTCGGTCAGGCGCAGATCACGGGAGGCAGCCATATCCGCGCTTTTGTTGACTTGCAGAGGAGACGACGGGCAGGCGGCTTGGGCCGGACAACTCACCTTGGCACCTCTCGATGAGCGGGAGCCTCACACTCCAATAGTCTAGGGATGAACGCCTCAAGAAGCTGTGAGCGTGGTCACTGACACAGCTGACGATGAGTGGCTTAGTCTAGTAAGCCAGCACGACTGATGGGGAACTGCGATGAGCGCAGCCAGATTGTGGAATCAGAGGCGTGGTCACTATGAAGTGTCCGTATTGCCTTAGCGAAAATACTCGCCCGTCGCGCGCGGGAAAACGGGACCGTTTCGGCATACGGCTTCGGCGAATATTAATGCTGCACCAGCTATACCGTTGCGACAATTGTGACGACGTCTTTGAAAGCTGGTTGCTCTGGCTCCGCCACCGGCGGCGAGCCAAGGACTCTTCGCCACAATCCAACGGGACATCTTGACGGTGCTCGGCTAAGGGCCGCTCTTGCCCACCAACAGGACTAACACCACGAAAACAAACAACAGGATGTACATGGCCAGAATGGTGAAGTCGTGAAAGCCCGGCCCCAAGAAGGGCGATGATGGACGGGATCGCATATATCCTCCTGGTTTTTTCTCGGCCGCAAGTGCCTGCCTGGACTCCGGCGTCAAGACTTGCGGCCTACTGGAGTTCACCCTGATTAGGAACTCCGGTGTCGCGGGCCTCCAACCCCGGACGCCCGAAGCCACACCTTGCGGAAGGCCAACCTATTGGCCACTGCCCGCTGCCATGCGCTTGGGGAGCAGTTCCATGACCGCTGTTAACAAGCCTTCCGCACCTGCATGCGCTTCCACATATCGATCGGCGGATAGGTCGCCCTCGGTGGAGGCGGCCCGAAGGGAGTGATTTTCACTGGCCGGCTCTGATTCTGGCGGATTGCAGACCATCACCACTGGTATGCCGAACTTGTTTCTGGCACAGGAAACGAGTGTCTCCTTGTCGCGAGAAGAAAGTTCGTCACTGACAACAACCAGGTCGACAGGTTTGCACGCCAGCAGTTCCAAAGCCGGTTTCAAAAGGGCTGCGCGCAGGACCAAGTACCCGGAGTTATCGAGGGGCGAGAAACTCCTGTCATCGCACGCTGCCCCGGAGTAAACGCAAAGGACGGTTCGATGAAACACAAATCCTCCGCTTAGGTCATGTACCTCTCGGAGCGAGCTTCAGGCCGCGAGCCTTGATATGCCGGCACTGAGCTGCTCCTGAACGATTTTCAGAACCTCTTCGCTAGTCGGCCAGTTGGCCGCAACGTCGACGTTGCCGAAACTCCCGGCCTCCGAAGCCTGAACCGGGCGAAATACGAGGCAGGGAATCGGGCACTTCATCTCGCGTATTCGCCGTAACCAGGCGTGCGCGTCTATTTCCGGGGGGTGGTCCCCAATCAAGACTAGATCGAAATCACGGGAACGGAGCAACGCAGTTGCCTGGTCAGATGCCCAGGTCGTGGTCGTGTCAAATCCATGATCCTCGAGAAGCTTTTCCACTTCGATAAGGAAGTCATCGTTCGCATCCAGTAACAGGACTCTTTGCCGCCTAGCCATCTCAAAACCTCCCGATTTTGTACATGCTATCGTGCGAACGAACATCGCGTTTCCGCGAAATACACGTCTTGCCATCGGTCAATATGCATTTTTCACGCCACATAAAGACACCCGCAGAAGCCACTTCTCGAAAATTTCGCCAGGCAAATCGTCGTCAGATGACTGAATGTCGTCACCGGGCCTCGTCACGAAGATAGACCTTGAACGTAGCCGCGCTTCAACGCCTGCAGGTAAAGGGGTTTGCGAACACGTTCGCGGAAGCCCAGTCGCCCACGGAATCCGCTCATGGTATTCGACGTGCTCCGTACTGGATGGATATCAAAGAAAGGCAGGCCATGTTTGAGAGTTCACAATTCGAAACGGCTGGCCACTTGGAATCCCATCTGGGCTTGGCCACAGCTACGTCAATCACTTTGCAGTGTTTCATGATGGCGGTTCTGATCCTGGTGCCGCTGGCGTATACAGATGTATTGCCCACACAGGAATTGGTTGCGATGCTGGTAGCTCCGCCGCCGCCTCCGCCACCTCCGCCTGCGCCGGCCGCAGCGGCCGCTCCCGTCAAGGCGCATGAAAGTGAAGTTCTGGCGTCCGGCAAACTGCTGACACCGACAAAGATCCCAGATCGCATCGAGATGATCAAGGACGACGAACCTGCGGCGGGCGGTTCGAACGGCGTCATTGGCGGCGTGCCAGGCGGTGTGCCTGGCGGCCAGCTTTCGGGTGTAATCGGGGGTATTGTAGATTCGACTCCGACTCCAATTTTCCTCCCCAAGGTGCGGGTAGTCGCCCCGGTGCGCGTGCGCGTTTCGGAAGGCGTGTCCGAGGGGATGCTGACCAGCCAGGTTATGCCTGTATACCCCCAAATGGCTAAAGTAGCCAGGATCAGCGGCAACGTCGTGCTGGAAGCCGTTATCAGCAAGGACGGTTCTGTACAAAATGTACGGCTGGTGAGCGGGCATCCGCTGCTTGTCCCAGCCGCCATCGCAGCGGTGCAGCAGTGGAAATACCGGCCATATTTACTAAACCACGATCCGGTGGAGGTGGAAACCGTCATTACCGTGAAGTTCGTAATGAGCCGGTAGTACGAGATCGGGAGCCAGAGGTCAGAACGAAGAAGTGACATACAGGAGCGCCAAGCCAGGAACAGACCCTACCGTCTGGCTCCTGCCTTCTGACCGCTGGCTCCCCCCTATTTCGGAGGACGTTGGGCGGGGCGGAATTCAAGTAAAAAACTACACGGGAGCATAACAATGGCAGCATCACTTCAAATGATCGAGGATTTCCTGGCGCGCAAGCGAGTTGCAGTAGTTGGTATCTCTCGCGACCGCCAAGACTTTAGCGTTAAGCTGGCCGAAGAACTTGGCCGCCGGGGATACGATGTTGTCCCCGTGAATGCAACAGCCACGGAAATGCTTGGCCAGCGCTGTTATGCCCGTGTGCAAGACATCCAGCCACCGGTAGAGGCGGCTTTGTTAATGACCTCGCCAAAAGCTACAGAAGTGGTAGTGGCGGACTGCGCTGAGGCAGGCATTGGCAGCATTTGGATGTACCGGGCCGTGGGAAACGGGGCGGTCAGCCCCAAAGCGGTGCAGTTCTGTCGCGAGCACGGCATGAAGGTGATTCCAGGGGAATGTCCATTTATGTTCCT
>JBEKOS010000491.1:0-3649 GCA_049521535.1 Terriglobales bacterium
ATTGGCATACTCGTCGACGACGCAATCGTAGTAGTGGAAAACATAGTGCGACATTTTCGCCTGCCTGCAAGCCGGGGGCGGCCGCTCGCCGAAGTTGCGGTCGAGGCAGTCGACGAGGTCGGCAATCCTACGATCCTCGCGACTTTTGCAGTCATCGCCGCCATCCTGCCGATGGCGTTCGTTCGTGGTTTGATGGGGCCATACATGCGTCCGATCCCCGTGGGCGCCACGGCAGCCATGTTATTCTCCCTGATCGTCGCATTCATCGTGTCGCCGTGGGCAGCTCTCCGGCTGCTTCGCCACTATGCGAAAGGGGATGGCACCCAACACGAGACGGAGGGTTGGACGACCCGGTTGTACCGTCGCATTATGAACCCGCTGATTGATAGCGCGGGAGTTCGCTGGCTCTTCCTGGGCGGGGTGGTCGCTCTCCTGCTGCTTGCCTGTTCGCTGGTGGCCTTCAAGATGGTGAAGGTAAAGATGCTGCCCTTCGACAACAAGAGCGAATTTCAGGTGATCGTGGACATGCCCAACGGGACAACGCTGGAGCAGAGCACGCGTGTGGCTCAGGAGTTGGGGCAATATCTTGGCAAACAGCCTGAAGTTGCCAACTATCAGGTGTATGCGGGCACCTCGGGCCCGTACAACTTCAACGGATTGGTGCGGCATTATTTCCTGCGGCAAGGCGCGAATCAGGCGGATATTCAGGTGAACCTGCTGAACCACCACGAGCGCAGCGCACAGAGCCATGACATCGCCAAGCGGCTACGGCCCGGGCTGGTGGAAATTGGCAACCGCTTTGGCGCGCGCATCAAGGTCGCAGAAGTGCCGCCAGGGCCGCCGGTACTCGAAACCCTGGTTGCCGAAATTTACGGGCCGGACTACCCGGAGCAAATCGAATTGGCAAAGAAGATCAAGCAGATCTTTCAAACCACGCCCGGCGTGGTGGATGTGGACTGGTACGTCGAAGACCCACAGGTGAAATACGACATGAAAGTGGATCTCGACAAGGCTGCGCTGCACGGGGTTTCGGCGGCAGAAGTGACCCGCACTGTGCAGATCGGATTAGGGGGGGCCACCGCCGGCCTGCTGCATGCGCCCCAGTCGCGGGAAGACGTGCCGATTCGCGTGCAGCTCGGAAGACCCGACCGTTCCAGCATCGATGCACTTACGGCGTTGCGCCTGCCCAGCGCGGGCGGGGGACAGGTTTCGCTTGGAGAGGTGACCAATGTTGAGAAAAAGACCATCGACAGCAGTATTTACGGAAAGAACCTGCGGCCAGTGGTTTACGTGCTGGGCGACGTCGCCGGGGAAGAGGAGAGCCCGGTCTACGCCATTCAAAAAATGGGTAAGGCGATTGATCAATTAAGAACGGCGGGGGGATACCACATCAAGCAGTACAACGTTGCGATGCCCGCCGAGACCGACCGGCTGGCAATGAAATGGGATGGAGAGTGGCACATCACGGTAGAGGTCTTCCGCGACCTGGGGCTGGCCTTCGCCGCGGTGCTGGTGTTGATATACGTGCTGGTGGTCGGGTGGTTCCGCTCTTTCATTACGCCTTTGGTAATCATGGCGCCCATTCCATTGACCCTGGTCGGTATTCTGCCGGCCCATGCCATGATGGGCGCCTTCTTCACCGCGACCTCGATGATTGGCTTCATCGCTGGCGCGGGAATCATTGTGCGGAATTCGATCATCCTGGTGGACTTCATCGGACTGCGCCGGGAGCAGGGCATGAATCTCGAGCATGCCGTGGTGGATGCCGGTGCGGTGCGCTTCCGGCCCATGCTATTGACGGCCGCCGCAGTGGTAGTCGGCGCAAGCGTAATTCTGTTTGACCCCATCTTCCAGGGGCTCGCGATTTCCCTAATGGCCGGGGAAGTAGCTTCAACGGTGCTGTCGCGCATGGCCGTTCCGGTTCTGTACTACATGGTCGAAAAGCGAAAATTACCGGTGCCGCCCGTACTTGGGATCGCATCCGAGGTTGCGGAGGTATGAAAATGACCGTCGAACGAACGTTACGCCTGATCGCCGGGGCTTTTGTCCTGATCTCACTGGCAATCGGCTATTGGCTTTCGCCCTACTGGTACCTGTTCACCGCGTTTGTTGGACTAAACCTTCTCCAGTCGGCATTCACCAACTGGTGTCCGATGATGACCATCTTGCGCCGGCTGCGCATGCGCGGCAATTGACGTCGAGGTGGGGCCGCCTACACTGGCGCTTGCAGCCAGGCCTCGTCCGATCGCAGATGCCCTGACTAGGAAGCTCTGTACTCAACCCTGCCGACAAGCTGCTTCGCAGGTTGCGGTGCATCGTTTACCTGCGGCAAGACTTCCTGGAGCACCCACTCGATCCGGTTCATAGCGTCACGAATGTGTTCGTGTTCCGTGTAGCCATCCTGAAGAAATGCGTGATAGGAAATCACCTGCAACGCATTGCGGATGTGGTGGTTCATGTCCGAAATCAATTGAAATCTTCTTAGGTGAGCTTGTTGCCGCTGCCGATTGAGTTGTTCCAGGCGGAACGTCCAAATCGCCGTAACTGAGGCAGCGATGATCGATCCGGGAAGGTGCATGTCGGAACGATAAAGGAGCCACTGCGTCCCCAGGCTGATTAGGAGTACTATAACTCCCCACATCCCGGCGACTGCGATCAATCGCAGTCCCGACGCTATCTTGATTTCACTCATACGCCTCTCCTGTATTACCTCAAGTTGAACAGTCGCGAAATTACTGCCCGGTCTGGTACCGGAGCGATGCCAGGGCCGACAGATAATCAAAGCGTGCCGTGGCTTCGCCGATGGCGGCATCGGTCTGCTGCAATTGCGCCTGGCTCAGTTCGACGATGGAGCCAAGGCCCAATTTGTAGCGCGCCTGTGCCAAATCGAGAGCCTGGTTGGCCTCTTGCAACAACTGTGCGGCTACCGCAAGTCGCTGGAATGACGTTTGCGCCTGCAGCCACGTGACCTCGACATCGCGCGCGATCATGTCCCGCAAGTCGCGCACCTGCTGGTGAACGGCTTCCGTGCGGAAATCAGCTTCCTTGGCCCGAGCTGTAAACAGCAGCCCGTTAAAGATGGGAATATTGACGTTGACGCCGGCAGCGCCGTACCAGCTAGACGTAATCTCGGGAACGCGTACCGGGGTATCGCCGACCACCGCCAACGCGCTGACCGATGGACGGATCAAGTCGTGCTCCGCCCTGCGGAATCGTTCCTCGGCCTCATATTGGTCCTGCAGGGCGATCAGGTCCGGGCGCGAGCGGAATGCGAGGTCGAGCAATTCGTCGCCGTTCGCGGTTGGCAGCGTCAAGGCCGGTCCGGCTGCATCTTCATCTTCCAGCAGGTACGCCTGTTGTTTTTCAAATCCCAAGATCGCGTTAAGAGCAGCCAGCGCGGCATCCCGGTGATTCCGGGAATCCAGGAGGAGCAGTTTTGCCTGCGCCAGGTTGACGCCGGCAAAGCTCAGGTCGAGGTCGGACTTGAGCTTCGCTTGGGTGAGCGCGGAGATTTGATCGAACGTGGTTTGGCGGGTAGTGACGGTCTGTTGCGCCACTTCCAATTGCGCCTGGGCCGCCAGGGCGTTGTAGAAGGCTGAGTCAACCGCGAGAATGACATCCAAAGCCGTTGCCTGCTGCTGGAAGGAGG
>JBEKOS010000492.1:0-3643 GCA_049521535.1 Terriglobales bacterium
ATCGGCGATGTAAAGGTTCCCCAGGGAGTCCAAATGCGCGGCCGAGGGACCGTTCAGCTCTGCGCTCGTGGCCGGCCCGTCGTCGCCGCTGAAGCCCGCTGTGCCGTTGCCGGCCACGGTGGTGATGATCCCCGAGGCCGTGTTCAATTCCCTGATCCGGTTGTTTGCCTTGTCTGCGATGTACAGGTTCCCTGCCGCATCCAAGCCTATGGTCGAGGGCCCGTTCAGTTTCGCGGCAGTAGCCGCACCGCCATCGCCGCTGTATCCGCAGGTTCCAGTTCCGGCAATGGTGGATATGACGCCCGACGAGCCGGTCACCTGCCTGACCACGCAATTGCCGGTGTCGGCAATGTAGGCATTTCCGGAATCAGCCACAGCAATTCCTCCCGGGTGATTCAGTTCCGCAGAGGTCGCGGGGCCGCCGTCTCCGGAATTGCCCTGGGTGCCGTTGCCGGCCACCGTGCTGATTACCGCCGGGAGAACCACTACCTGCGGCCCGACGCCTTCTCCTTCGAGCCCGAACTGGAATGTACCCAGGCTGGTTTGCACCACCAGCGGCTCTCTCCGCAAGCCGGAGTAAGCCGGCGTAAAGGTCAACGGCACCACGCAAATCGAGCCGGCGGAATTCACAGTACTGCCGTTGACCACGCACCCGGTTATGGTCCCTACGGAGAATTCAAATGAGCCCCCCGCAGACTGCGGGACCGAAATGCCGCTTATCGTCAGGCTGGAATTGATGGATAACAATGCGTTTTGAACGGGGGAGGAGCTTAATACAATCGTATCGGGAAACAAAATCGGCGCGGTTGAAGAAACGACCTTGCGGATACGGTTATTGCTGGTGTCGGCAATGAAAATGTTGTTGTTCAAGTCCACGATGACCCCGTCGGGCTGGTTCAATTCCGCACTGGTCGCCGGACCACCATCCCCGCCGTAGCCGCCGGTGCCGTTGCCGGCGACCGTGCTGATGCTGCTGGTGGCGACGATTACTTCCCGGACGCGCTGGTTGAAATGGTCGGCGACATAGATGTTGCCTTCCACGTCGACGCTGACGGAATAGGGGTAGTTCAGCTCGGCGCTGGTGGCGGGACCGCCGTCGCCGCCATACCCGGCGGTACCATTGCCAGCAACTGTGCCAATATCGCCAGAGGAGGCATTGACTGCCCGGATGCGCTGGTTGCCGGTATCGGCGATCAATACCGTATTCGGTTTCAGGCTGACCCCACCCGGATTGTACAACTCGGCGCTGGTCGCCGGACCGCCATCACCGCCAAAGCCGCGCGTTCCGTTGCCGGCGTAGGTTGATATGATGCCTGCTGTCCCCACCACCCGAATGCGCTGGTTGGTAGTGTCCGCGATAAAGAGGTCGCCTGCGCTGTTCACAGCCACTCCGCCGGGAAAATTCAATTCGGCACTCGTCGCCGGGCCGTCGTCTCCGGAGAAGCCTTCGCTGCCGTTCCCGGCCACGGTGGTGATAATTCCCGTGGACGCCGTCACCTTTCGGATCCGTTGGTTCACGGTGTCTGCGATGTAGATATTGCCTGCCTTGTCGACTGCGATGCCCTGCGGAAGATTCAATTCCGCACTGGTTGCAGCGCCGCCATCTCCGCTGTAGCCGCAATGGGTGCTGGGATTCGGGTCAACACCCGCCACGGTCGTTATCGTGCTGGTGAGGGCGCTCACCACCCGCACCACGCAGTTCTGGTTGTCCACCAAATAGAGGTCGTCGCCACCATCGAGCGCCACCCCATAAGGGTTGTTCATCTCCGCGCTGATTGCCGGGCCTCCGTCGCCCGAATATCCCTGCGTGCCCGTTCCGGCAAGGGTGTAGATCTCCGGCGTCAGGGTTACCGCCTGAGCGAAAGACGGAACCGGCAAAGTCAAAGCGAGACAGACCAAAGCAATCGCCGGCAATAAGGTGCAGGCTGCAACTTTCATTTTGGAAGAACAATTCGACTGGAAGAGGTGGACGATTTGGCAAGACATCATCAACTCCTTAGTTCAATTTTCCTCAGCGAGAACGATTGCTTAGACCCCGAGACGCGGGTGCGAACCGAACATACGCACCGCTTAATTTGAAAGTAGATGCCGCCAGGAATTCAAAGTCAAGTAGCTACCCAGTAACATCGATTACCATTTTGCCGATTGTATTTCCACTCGGCTCCCTCCTCCTCGGAAGATTGGCCCACGGACGCAAGAGGCGAAGCAGCGCAAAAGACGACCCCTACTGGAAATACTTCCTTAGGACGGACTCGTAAAGCTCCGCATAGGAGTCCACCGTCTTTTCAATACTAAAGCGACGAGCGGTCCCACGAGCTGCTTGCCCCATTCGCGTACGCTCTTCCGGAGACGACATCAAATTCTGGAGTGCACGAGCCAGCGCTTTGTGATCGCGGGCTGGAAACAAGATGCCAGCGCCATGGACCAGTTGCGCCAGTCCGGAGACATCACTGGCGACCACAGGAAGCCCGGAAGACATGGCTTCGCAGGCAGCGATGCCAAATCCCTCGAAATCGGTCGAATAGACAAAGATGTCGGCCGCTTTCAAGAGTTGTGGTATGTCGCTTCTCCTGCCGAGAAATCTTACGCGTGCGGCCACACCGAGCGATTGCGCAAGATTTTCGCTTTGGGTCCTCAACGGACCATCACCAACTAGCAGAAGCTCGGCACCAGGAAGCTCGGCAAGGGCGCGCAAGACCGTTTCATGGTCTTTAGGTGGATCAAAACGCCCGACAAAGGCCAGCCGCACCTGGCAGTCAGGATTACGGGGTAAGTCAGCCGCCGAGGCCGATTCGAAATCTTCGATTGGAATCCCATTATGAATCATGCGGACCTTGGAAGCGGTTCCCGGGCACCACTGCACTAACGCTTCTACCGTCGCGTCGCTGTTGCAAACGACTATCTCGTAGTGCCGGTACATCCAGGCATCGAGAGCATGCAGCCACCAATGGTGCCGAAAGGTCGTGCTGGCATGTTCCGTCGTAACCAGGGGAATCCGCTGCCGAAGCCGCAGGTTGCCCAGCACGGCCCAAAGCTGGGCGGGAAACAGGTGCACGTGCACCAGGTCGTATCCATCCATCAGTTTCGCCAAGGGGCCAACCTGCCGCAACGAATAGACTTTTTCCAGCCCCGTAGCCAGCAATGGCACTCCGGCGGTTTGCAAGGCCGCTTCTAGAGGGCTGGATGTCGTGCGCAGCACGGCCACGCCACAATCGATACCGCGAGCGCGCATTCGTGGAGCCAAGTTCGCCACGAGCACTTCCGCTCCAGCCACCGCAAGTGAATCAATTACCTGTAGAACGCGCATGAATTGTCGGCAGCAAGCAGGGGGAAGCGGCAAATTCTTAAGGAAAACTCCAATGCTCTCTGCTTCTAATCGTATATCACGGTACGGCGGAGAATTGGTTGAGGAACTGGGCACAGCAGCTAACACAGGTCAAAAGCAGGCTATTCTGCGGCAGGAGTGAATTGGTCCATGATCGACTACCTTTCCAGGCAGGAGTTGCCTTCGAGCCGCAAGGCGTGCACCAGAGATGGGCATTGGCTTCGGAATCTAACTCGCCGCGGCAAGCAACCCGCCTTCGCGGTCAGAGCTGCGTTTGTCGCCGGCACCCTGCTCCTGACGGGCAAGAAGCTCTACGCG